>JBCBZU010000255.1:0-4049 GCA_039815165.1 Pseudomonadota bacterium | reverse complement strand
GCATATTGTTTCCATTAAACCTGGTCATCAAAACCCGCAAGCCGTGCCGGTGGCGACTCGCGGGCAAGATTTGAGTAAGCCTTATCTAGTGCGCTTTTTTTTGCTCAAGCGATATGCGCAAAGAAAAAAGCCAGCACAGCAGGGGCAACAGTAGCCATGGATTTTTGCGTGTTTTTTGCTCAATATTGAGTCCAATATACGGCGGCGAAATGTGGTACAATTCGCCGTTTTTCGAATAGCGAAAAGCGGTAGCGGTACTGGGATTGGCTGGAACTGGCTGGCCCATACGACAATGCTGGCAAAAAACCACAGTCTGCCTTGATAAACCGTCGGCGGCAGCCGATGCAAAGTGAGTAATGCATGGACACTATTCACCGCGTGTTTATTAAGGCAGGCTATTGTTTTTCAGTCGTTAGTCGTCAGTACTCAACAGCCAGTACTCGTTTTTCGTGCGCTATCAATAACGGATAAAAAAGTCTCTTTTCTGTAAACAGAGACCTCGATAAAACCACTGGAGTAGACGCAGTCCTATGGGTGATTTGGCTCAAGAAGTTTCCCCCGTCAGTATCGAAGACGAACTAAAACAATCCTATCTCGACTATGCCATGAGTGTGATCGTCGGGCGTGCTTTGCCCGATGTCCGCGATGGTCTCAAGCCGGTTCACCGTCGCGTTCTTTTCGCCATGAGCGAACTCAACAACGATTGGAACAAACCGTATAAAAAGTCTGCGCGTGTTGTCGGTGATGTGATCGGTAAATACCACCCCCATGGGGATTCAGCGGTATATGACACCATCGTGCGCATGGCGCAGGATTTTTCCCTGCGCTATCCCTTAATTGATGGCCAGGGTAACTTCGGTTCAATCGACGGCGATGGCGCGGCGGCAATGCGCTATACCGAAATTCGCATGGACAAGATGTCCCAGGATTTGCTGGCAGATCTCGACAAGGAAACCGTCGACTTTGTGCCCAACTATGACGGCACGGAGCAAATCCCCGATGTACTGCCCACCCGTATTCCCAACCTGCTGGTCAATGGCTCCTCCGGTATTGCCGTGGGCATGGCAACCAATATTCCACCCCACAACCTTAGCGAAGTTGTCAAAGGCTGTCTTGCCTTAATCGACAATGAAGATATCACCATTGATGAGCTAATGGAGATTATTCCGGGACCGGATTTTCCAACCGGCGCCACCATCAATGGCCGCGCGGGTATTGTCCAGGCCTATCGCACCGGGCGCGGGCGCATTTATATCCGTGCCAAAGCCGATATTGAGCGCAACGACAAAGCCAACAAAGAAACCATCATTATTACTGAGATTCCCTACCAGCTTAATAAGAGCCGCCTGATCGAAAAAATTGCTGAGCTGGTCAAAGACAAGAAAATTGAAGGCATCTCAGAGCTGCGGGATGAATCCACAAAAGATATTCGCATCGTTATTGAATTAAAGCGAGGCGAACTGGGCGAAGTGGTATTAAACAATCTCTATGCACAGACACAGTTGGAAAGTGTCTTTGGCATTAATACCGTTGCCCTGGTGGACGGGCAGCCAAAAACACTGAATCTTAAAGCACTAATTGAATGCTTTGTTCGCCATCGTCGCGAAGTGGTCACCCGGCGCACGGTTTATTTATTGCGCAAAGCAAGAGAGCGGGGGCATATACTGGAAGGCCTGGCGGTTGCAATCGCCAATATTGATGCGCTTATCGAGTTGATTCGCGGCTCTTCCAGTCCCGCGGAAGCCAAAGAAAAAATACTTATGCGTGGCTGGGCTGCCAGCGCAGTACTGACCTTGCTAGAGCGATCAGACGCCGACGTCTGCCGTCCGGAAAACCTACCGGCCGAGTTTGGCTTGCGTGATCAACAATATTATTTATCACCTGCCCAGGCGCAGGCAATTTTGGATTTACGCCTGCATCGCTTAACCGGAATGGAATACGACAAGCTCTTGGCTGAATACCAGGAAAAGCTTGTGCAAATTGGAGAGTTCCTGGACATTCTAACTAATCCTGCACGCCTTATGGCGGTTATTCGCGAAGAGTTGGAAGCCGTATTAAAATACTACGGTGATCAACGCCGTACCGATATTCAAAGCTCTAAACGCGACTTAACCATCGAAGACTTAATTACCGAAGAAGACAGAGTCGTGACTATTTCCCATGGTGGCTATGCGAAAACCCAACCCTTAAGCGATTATCATGCACAGCGCCGCGGCGGTACCGGTAAAGCGGCAACCGCCGTCAAAGATGAAGACTTTGTTGAACATTTGTTAATTGCCAGCACCCACGATACGATTTTATGTTTTACCAATGCCGGTAAAGTCTACTGGCTAAAAGTATTTCAAATTCCACTGGCCGGGCGCCAGTCCCGCGGTCGGCCAATGGTTAATCTGCTGCCCTTGGAAGAAGATGAGCGAATTACCTCTATTTTGCCCGTCCACGAATACGATGACGACCACTTTATTTTTATGGCAACCGCCAACGGCACCGTGAAAAAAACCACATTAACGCAATTTTCCCGCCCCCGCAGTGTCGGTTTGATCGCCTTGGATCTGGAACAGGGTGATCATTTGGTCGGAACCGCCATTACCGATGGTCAGTGCGACATTATGCTGTTCTCATCTGAAGGTAAAACCGTACGCTTTAGCGAGTCCGACGTCAGGGCAATGGGGCGCACCTCCAGAGGGGTTCGCGGTATTCGCTTGGGCAGTGGTCACAACGTTATCTCCATGGTGGTGCCAGCAGCAGAAGGCAAGGTGCTCACGGTGAGTGAAAATGGTTTTGGCAAGCGCACATTACTGTCTGAATATCTTACCAAGGGGCGTGGCGGTAAAGGCATGATCGCCATGCAGTGCAGTGAGCGCAATGGTGCCATGGTGGGTGCAGTGCAGGTTTTTGATGGCGAGGAAATTATGTTGATTTCTGACCAGGGTACCCTGGTGCGTACGCGCGTTGACGAAGTCTCCCTCTCTGGTCGAAATACCCAGGGCGTTAGAATTATTCGCGTTAAAGCCGATGAACATGTTATTGGCGTTGAGCGCATTGAAGAGGGCGAAGGTGCCTCAGTCGACGATGATCACGAATAGATGATCACGAATGGATGATCACCAACAAAAGTAGCGACCAATCACCAGAATAAACAGGCCTTACTGATGTCAAACACACTGAGTCTCGATGATCTGCGCACTAAAATCGATGAGATTGACCACCAGCTTGTCGCGCTCATCAGTGACCGTGCCCGCTGTGCCCAAGCGGTAGCCGATCTCAAAAAAAGCGAGGACGGCCAACAACCGGTTTACTATCGGCCTGAGCGCGAGGCACAGGTGCTACGCAAAGTCATGGCAGTCAATAAAGTCAACGATGGCCCACTGACCAATGAAGAAATGGCGCGGCTTTTTCGCGAAATTATGTCCGCTTGTTTGGCCCTGGAGCAGCCTATTAAAGTGGCTTTTCTCGGGCCCGAAGGCACATTTACCCAACAAGCCGTGAGCAAACATTTTGGGCAATCCGCCATACCCATGCCCATGAGTGCAATTGATGAAGTATTTCGTGAGGTTGAAGCCGGTGCGGTTAACTACGGTGTGGTTCCCGTAGAAAACTCCACAGAAGGCGTGGTTACCCATACGCTGGATAGTTTTATCAATTCCAATATTTATATCTGTGGCGAAGTGGTGTTGCGTATCCATCAGAATTTAATGGTGTCTGACGTTACCAATGTAGAAAAAATTTCGCTTCTCCTTTGGTATGAATTCTCCGAGGTGCTCTCTTAGCGCCGGATCGAAATACGGCTTTACTGTTACGATGTCCTGCTGTTCCAGGAAACCCATCAGGCTTTTGGCAGCCGCTTCCGCCATCTGGTCATAGGCTTCGGGTGAATCTGCGTCTACCAGTTGAGGCAGGTTTCTGTTTCTGTGCTCTTCCAGTTTCAGTGAAGACCATGCGCGAGCAAGCTCCCGTTTCAAAATCATCACTTCATCTTCCCACGTAAGCGATACCAGATGTACATTTTGCATGTACCAGGTATAGTTTTCTTTGCCAATTCCTGAAGG
>JBCBZU010000444.1:0-2324 GCA_039815165.1 Pseudomonadota bacterium | reverse complement strand
ATGGAATAGAGAAAACCGCTTTACTGGCTGGCATGATGTGGATTTAACCGAAAACGGTGTCCAGCAGGCGAAGATGGCTGGTCGCCTGTTAAAAGAATCCGGGTTTGAGTTCGATATTGCCTATGTTTCTTTGCTGAAACGCGCCTTGCGAACACTTGCTATTGCTCTCGAAGAAATGGACAGATGGTACTTACCGGTGGTTAAGAGTTGGCGCCTTAATGAGCGTCATTATGGTGCACTGACGGGGCTCAATAAAGCCGAAACGGCTGCCAAGCACGGCGAAGAACAGGTAATGATTTGGCGCCGCGGCTTTGATACTCCCCCTCCCTTTATTGATGAAACTAGCGAATACTTTCCTGCACGGGATCAGCGCTATGCAGATATTGACCCCGCCATTTTACCGAAGGGTGAGTCTTTGGCATTAACCATCGACCGAGTTATGCCCTATTGGCACGACACCATTCGCCCCGCCATACTGTCTGGGAAACGGGTCCTGATCGCCGCTCATGGTAACAGCTTGAGAGCCTTGGTGAGATATCTCGATACTCTGGATAACAAGACGATTCTCGGACTGAATATTCCCACCGGCGTGCCCCTGGTCTACGAGCTGGATGCAAATCTAAAGCCCATAAAAAGTGACTACCTGGGGGATGCTGATGAGATCGCAGCCATGGTCGACGCTGTCGCCAAACAGGGGGCACAGCACTAAGAAGTGAACGGTTGACGGTTAGCTGACATTCGTTTGTTTACTGTGTCAGTCAACTTTATCCGACGCTACCAACCCCAGGTCTTTATCCAGGGCTCTGACCAGGACTTGCCAGTATTCATCACTTTCATTGACCAATTGGTGGCCGGCATCTTCGATTTCAATCAACTGGCTATGGGGGCATTTCGCTTTGATCTGAGCAAGATTATAGTGCCTGTCCACAGTGCCATCGGCTGTTCCCTGGATGATCAGCGGGACTGTTTGTTGGGCATAAACGGGAAAGCTTTTGATCGCTTTTGTCCATTGCTCCATTGCTCCCAACCAACACAAGGGAATGCGCTTTGCTTGTAGAGGATCTTTATATTCTAAGAAATGATTAAAGCGGTGATTGTGGGAGGACTGATGAAAACGTCTCCTCACCGCGGGCACAATCGGTCGCAACAGAAAATACAGATAGCGTAAATAGTGCCAAAGATGACTACGGACAAGAGGGGCAAACAAGGCAATGGCCGCGGGTATCGCCAATACATAGCGGGGATTTAATATCCCATTGAGAATGACCGCACAACCCGTGCTCTGCCCAACGATTGTGTAATCAGTGTAGGCTTCCCGCTGCAGAATATGGCTGAGCACATCGGTATAGTCATCGAAGCTGTCAATGGCCGCTTGGGCACCACTACTTAAACCATGTCCCGGCAAATCGAAACTATGTACCTCATAGCCTCGCTGCAAGGCCCAGGCAATTAATTGCCCATAGAGGCCGGTGTGGTCCATATAGCCGTGAACCACTATAAGGGTTTGATTAAGAGAGGGCGCCTGTGGCTGCCAGCGCTGTTCTACAATATGGTAGTTTGCTACCGGTGAACGGCAAATGCAGTAGTGGCTGGCCAAGCCTGCTTTCTGCAAATCCAAGCGGTAGTGGTCAAGATAGCTTTGCAGGTATTCACTATGGTTGCAGGCACTCTCGAGTTTAGTCGGTAAACTCTCCAGAAAAGGGGATAGATGCTGAAAAAATAAGGGCTTAGACTGGCGGCTCGCCATCAGACACTATATGACCTTTAAACCATTAATGATTAGCATTGCAGATAAAACCAAGTTGCGTATCAGTGAGTGCAGCGAACGCTTTAGACTGCTTAACCGGCCGTAGACCTGACACAATGTCATTGCTATAAAAGTCACATTTATTACTCTGTTGAAGATGATGTAGGCCCGCGTGGTGAACACGCCTGAGCAGGAAATTGATTGGCAAAACGGGTAATCCACTCTGTGGCTGCTTCATCACTACTCAGTACCCGCCCTTCTGCTTCGAACACGTCTTTTTTATATTGTTCAATATAGCAGGCTTGTTCCACCATGCGTGCAGAAAAGGCTTCCTGATCACTATTAAAGTTAACCCCCACATCGTAGGCATTATCTTTACGTGGCTGACACCAACGAACTCGGGCATCAATTTCAAAATATTCGTGATGAATGGGAATGTGTAAATGTAACCAAGAGTTGGGCTCATCCTATTTTTGATTTCTGAGGGGTCCGGTTGGGATATAGCTTTGTCGTGAGGAATGATGGTGAAAATGACAGCAGCAATTGGGGATGTAGACCTAAGAGAGGGGGAATATTT
>JBCBZU010000116.1:0-6457 GCA_039815165.1 Pseudomonadota bacterium | reverse complement strand
CTAGGTTAATAGTGGTTCAGTCAGGCCTTGGACAATACCATCGACAGCAGATGCGAAACCAGCGGTGTTTTTGGAATCTATTTGCTGATCTATTTGCTTGGATAAGATAGAAAGTAGCTGTGAATATTCAAATAAGGCGTAATTTTCAGGGTTTTGTAAACTATCAATAATATCGCGGGCATAATCACTGATGCGTGACAAAATATCTGCCGCTGGTGATGCGGTGGTGGCAGGCCCCGGTGCCAAACCACTATAAGCTGTGGTAACGCTCACTTGTTCAAGCTGCTGTAAGCGGATAGCGTAAGTCGCAATCTCACTTTGATCGTAGCCTAAGTCCAGGGCTGCGGCATACGCCTTGTTGATATCACCATTATAGAATTCATCGGCAAGATTCATAACCTGGCCCAGCAACTGATCTATTGCGGCTCTTTCGCCATCATCAAGTTCTCCGTTAACCTCCATTGCAAAACGATTTTTTTGTGTCGCGCCCTGCAATAACTCACTGCCTGCGAATTCGCTGTCTGCGCCATATTCACCATAAAACGCGAGGGTATTGCTGGCATTGATGGAAATGGTATCACCATCAAGTGTCGTCAATTCGAACTGAAAACGGTCTTTACGGCCATACTCGACGGCAGCCGCTATTGTTTGCGCTTGATCATTGTTAAGGGCTACAGGCTCTTGGTCCTCCTTGTTGCTGGCTTGCTGACTCACTGCCTCTTGTTCCAGTAAGTCCAAAATTGAACGGCTTATGGTGCTAATTTGACTATCGCCTACCAATGGATAGCGGTCACTGCCAGCACTGGATTGAGGAAAATTGGATGCTGTATCGCTGGAAAACATAAAACGAGTCACAGCGGAGGTGTTCACAGACGATTGTGGCGTAAAGGGACTAAGTGCTGAAGACTCATTGTTGATTGATTCTGCTATAGCAGGCTGGCTTGTGGCTTGATCTGTATAGCGCTCTTTTAACGCGTCAAAGCCTTCCACCACCTGTTGGTACAGGGTTTCAATAGCCCCTTGCGTGATAGCATTTAGCTGACCCGTGCGACTGAGGATTGCCTCTGCCTCACCATAGCCCTGGATAAAGCCCGATAAGCCCTGGTCAATTAATGTCGCCAATTCACTTGCAGAGGCGCCCTCCCCTGCCTCCTTGGCGATTCGGGCTTCTATGAAATTTACTATATTACTCGCGCCTTCCAGTAAAGGACTTGTCTCAAGGCTGGCTGAATCGGCCTTTGTTATGGCATCATTATTGACGCCAGACACACGGTAACTAGTCGCCGATTCATATTTTATCTGGCTATAGGTAAGGCTTTGGTCGCTCTGTTGGCTACCCAGGTTAACGCTATAGGCAGAGCTCTCGCGGCTATAGTCATGGCGAAGTTGCTCAGTACCCTGCTGGCTGGACTGCTTAAATGAAAAGGATTCTTTTTGAGAAAACCGGTAGTGGTTGACATTGTTTGCCTCTATGGAAGGAGTAGACAGAGGGTTAAATGTGAGCGCCATGGGCTTACCTGCATCCAAAATCAACAAATATTCTGTGTTTATCGGCCCTATGCTTAAAACCTTAAGCTGAGATCAACAAAATATGATGAATTTTTTACGCACAGTCGTGCGAATGCTTTAGCCCGCTCTATGATTGTTGTCAAAGCGATTAACATCGACGGACACATTCAGGGATTGCCCCCGACCACCGCCAAAAATGATACCTCGCAAAGGCGTGACATCGGAGTAATCCCGCCCCCAAGCCGTGACTATATGCTGATACATCGGGGTCGTGCCGTTGGTAGGGTCAAATTCAAACCAGCCCTCTCCCGGCGAATAGACGGAAAACCAGGCATGAGAGGCATCTGCGCCCACCAGCTTTTGCTGCCCGGGCGGCGGTAAGGTTTCCAGGTAGCCACTGATATAGCGAGCGGCATAGCCCAATGAACGCAAGCAGCCAATGGCAACATGAGCAAAGTCCTGACAGACGCCGTGTTTGTGGAGCAACACCTCTTCCACCGGAGTGGCAACGGTAGTGACGCTTGGGTCAAAATCAAATTCCTTATAAATCTTACTGGAGAATGCCATAACGGCCGGTAGGAAAGGCTCATTATCCAAAAAACAATCACCGGCGTAGTCCCGCAGTGCTGGCGATGGCTTAATCATCGGTGAATTCAGTAAAAATTCTCTGGCATAAAGGGTTTCTATATTGGCTTGTGGACTGAGCAGTTGATCGCGAACCTGTGCACAGGTATAGCCATAGTCCAATTCCTGACTGATGTCTTTGCGCGGCTGTTTGATGCTGATATCCGTCGTCACTTCGATGGATAGTGAATCGTGGGGTTCTTGAATAGCAAAGTGATAAGAACGGTTGCCAAAATAATCGATGCGCCGATTGCCGGTAAGCGGTGTTGGATAAATAATAATTCGAGAGTTATTCGATGACTGGTGCGGTGTTTCCCGCGGTAAAAGATGCGCTCGGTTATAGCAATAACTCACTTTAGAATCGTATTCGTACTCTGTTAAATGGGTGACCCGATACTTCACAACTCTTCCTCCCAATGGGTTTGGGTGAGTTGATAATGCTCTTCCATATGATCAAAGTAGATATCGCTCAGTGTTGTTGCCAGTTCGTTTAAGAGCTGCTGTAATTCTTCCATTAAGTTATCGAGCTTGTGGCGACTTTTTTCACCTTTTTCCCATTCACATAAAGACTGGGGCTCAGCCAACTGAATTTTACTTAACAGCTCCAACACCAAGCGTCGCTCCTTGGTGAGCAGGCTGTTTTTATAGCGCTGGGGGAGATGGTCTGTATGGGACTTTAATCCGTTTACCAGTGCATGGAGGGAGCGTGGGTTGGTATCATCCAGTAAGGTTAACTCCAAGCCATTAATCACAGCGGTACGCGCGCGATAGCGGCGACGATAGGTGATCAGTGTTTCCAAGGTCAGTAGCACGGTCTCGAGGACAATGTCTTCGTCATGTTCTTGTAAGATGGGCACTAGCAAGGCTCTAATCAACGACATGGTTTGGTAGCCGCGTTCTAAATGTCGTCCGATCTCGATAAACCGCCAGCCGTAACCGCGAATCATGCTTTCGTGCAGCAGACCCGATAGCGCCAGTAAGCTGGTGACCAGCGGGTCTAGGGCTTCTTCCGGTGCCGAGGCAAAGTCTGTTCGAATAGAGGATTGCAGCAGGCTGACATTGTCACGAATATCATTAATAACCCGCTGCGTATCCGCCGATAACAATACCTTGACCTCTTCTGCACACACCAGCATTTCGTTTAAGCTAGAGACAATGCTGCCTCTGCGATCAGGGTCGATAATAATCGATAACAACTCCGCCTCAGGATTTTTGAATAGCAATGAGTCAGTGGCAGAAAATCCAGGAAAGGTCTCAGTAACCCGGGTAACTGCAAGCAAGATGGTATGGTAACTTTCTTCAGTTAAATGGTGGGTATTGTTTAGTTGTAAAAAGACGGTTCGCAGCAAGCGCAGGGAGTATTCAGCCCTAACGGCATAACGCCCAAGCCAAAACATATTTTCAATAACGCGACTGGGCAAATTTTGCTGCTGTTCTTCCGATATAGCCGTATGGCCGCTGTTGTCTGACCACAAACTGGTGTGTTTTTCGGGCTCTGGTGCTAAGACCCACAGATCTTTACTCAAGGCAGATAATTGATTGTTAATCAACTTATCCTCCTTTTGCCGACCAACCAGGGTTAATCCTCCAGGCATTACGGTGTAATCCTTATCCCCCGCGACAATAAAACTACGCAAAATGCTTGGTCGGGGTGTAAGAGACGACTGTTCCCAACAGGGTGAACAGGCAGGCTTAATAAACTCTTGGGCAACATAGTGTAAGGGCTGGGCTTTTATGTCTTCACGCACTTGCTCTATTTCACTTGCGGATAGTTCACTACCCAAAACGCTGTTTTGACCGGGGCGTTTGAACACGGGTTTAATAATGAGCTGCTGGAGATTATCGACTATATACTCACGATCCAGCGGGTCGTGCGCCCACCATGTTTTTGCCGATGGCAACTGTAGATCATGCCCAAGTAGCGATTGACTAATCGCAGGCAGGTATTTTAATAAAACCGGATTTTCCAGTATGCCACTACCCAAAGGATTGGCGACAATGACTTTGCCTGACCGCACCACCTCCAATAATCCGGGCACACCAAGATAAGAATCACTTTTCAATTCAGCGGGGTCGCAATAAAAATCATCCACGCGACGCAGGATGATGTCCACCTGCGATAAGCCACTTAAGGATTTTGTCCACACATGGCCATTGCGTACCGTTAGATCCCGCCCCTGTACCAAGGAATAACCCAGGTAGTTTGCCAGATAGGCGTGTTCAAAATAGGATTCGCTACGACTCCCTGGCGTGAGCACAACAATATTAGGCAGTTCTCCTGCTGGCGCCAAACTGTTCAACTTGTGGCGCAGCGATTGGAAAAACATCGCCAGGCGGCGTA
Source organism: Pseudomonadota bacterium (assembly GCA_039815165.1). Lineage (GTDB taxonomy): Bacteria > Pseudomonadota > Gammaproteobacteria > Pseudomonadales > Cellvibrionaceae > CANLBN01. The sequence goes on along the minus strand of JBCBZU010000116.1, from coordinate 1,983 downwards.
CCTGACTATCCCTAAAAAGGTTGGGAAATACCCGAGTCATCACGGTCCTGTTCTCTAGTGCATAGCCTGCCCCACTGGGTGATTGGGTATGATCACTAATGATACAGACAGAATTGCCAGCGGTTCTGACCATATCCACCGCGTGCAGTATCAGCGACTGCTGATCCGGCATTTTCATTCCAAAACAAGGGCGCAGAAAGCCTGGATGAGAAAAGATGGCCTCTGGTGGAATAACCCCTTGGTGGATTAACTCTTGGGGTCCATAGATATCCTTGAGCAATCGATTAAACAGCTCCGTACGCTGTAGTAGGCCTATCTCAATAGATTGCCAGGTGCTGGTATCCAGCAACATGGGAATAGGATCAATCTGCCAGCTTCGCTGCTGATCACTGTATGGCTTATATGTTGCACCGTCATCCCTGAGAATCCGCTGCATCTTAACTTGACGCTGGCGTATATCCTCTGTCCCCAGCCCGGCTATGCTACCGAGCAGAAAGCGCCAGTGCTCGCGAATGTCGCCTGTCTCTGAAAGGGCTTCATCGTAGGCTCCGGGAAGCGACTTATAGATGGCCTGTTGAGTACTTTGCGATTGTACCTGCTTGGATGTGGGCATAATTAGGATACGACTTTATTCAGAGCAGTTATTCTAAGACTTTAAGGGTATAGGTCAACTATCACCAGCGGGGCCATGGCGATGAACACTGAGAGAGTGATTATTTTTTATACACTTACAGTGTATCGACAAGATAACACGACTTGTGCAATTGCTTTTTTATTGCTTATTTGACCCTAGTCTACCCTACCAATAATAGCGACACCGCATTATTTTAATGCAAGAGGAAACAGTAATTTAAAGCCAGAAGAGATAACAGCAAGAGAAATTTCTCTTTGTAGAGGTGCGGCAGGTAAAAGCGACAAATTTAGCCACTTCGCCCGTAACTCTGTGATTTCAATTAGTTTTCCCGAAAGCTCTCTCTTTCAGGCGTAACCTCCTGCTTTGCCTTGATTAATTGCTTTAACATATCAGATTTCACCTGTATTTCTGACTCTAATTTGGCATTAGCAATGGTTAAGTCATGCACCTGTTTGTCGGTTTGTGTAAGCTGTCGCTTGATTATATGGTGATCTTCAGTAACGGTGGTCAAACGGCTATTTTTACTCTTAAGCTCTTGAAGCTCAGTATTAAGCTGAGTTAATAATGAATCTTGTTCATTACCCTGCTTACGGAGTTGAGATAACTCGCTCACCAGTCGAGCATTATCTTTGTTCAATTGTGTGATGTCCGTTTGCTTGATGGATAGGGTTTGATTGAGGTTGCGAATTTCAACCTGTAGGCTTTGTACTTGCTGTTCATGCTGGCGAATATCTTGCTCTCTTTGCTCTTTGACTGAATCTCTGTAATGCTGAAGTGCTTCTCGGCTATGCTGGTGCTTCTCCTCAAGTGATTCAATATGTTGTTGTTTTTCATTAAGAGAGGCATTTAAGCTCGATAATTCCACAATATGCTCATTGGCTTGTTTTTCAAGCTGATTATTGCTGCTTTTAGCAGCTTCTAATGTATCGGCCAATGTCTGAACTTGGTTGTTTGCAAAGGTGAGCTGCTCTGATAGTTGGGCATTTTCCTCTTTGGCGCATCTTAATTCTTCAAGCACATTATTGACTCTTTCCTGACAGGATTGCTCATTGTCTTTAACAATAGATCGTGCCTCTTCCGTCAATGTAGCCGCCAATCGACCAATTAACTCTTTGATAGGCTGGCTAAGCAAGGCTTCATCGTCGAGCCTAGTCACTTCCGCTGCTTCTAACTCTTTCAAATAGCGATGGATGGTTGTTTTAGAGCCTGTATTGCCCAATTCTACCCGTATTGCGTCGATAGAAGGATTTTCGCCTCGCGATAGTAGGTTCTGCCTTGCTTGTTCGACAAGTGCTTTATTAATGCCGCCTCTAGCCATTGGTTGAGTCTCTCGGATTATTTTGTACTGT
>JBCBZU010000148.1:0-5929 GCA_039815165.1 Pseudomonadota bacterium | reverse complement strand
GTTTAACCATTCACCCGGATATCGAGCTGTGGCTGTTCGCGCACAGCAACCCATCCGTGGCATTGTCGTTGTACGTGCAGATAGCCCGTTGACCTCACTAGAGGAATTATCCGGTGAAACACTGGCCTTTCCCTCACCAGCAGCCTTTGCGGCCAGCGTACTACCCAGAGCCAAACTCTCATCTGAGGCAGTAGACTTCACCCCGAAATATGTCTCCTCCCATGACTCGGTTTATTTAGGTGTGGCCAAAGGCCTGTTCGCAGCGGGTGGCGGTGTTAAGCGAACCTTTAACAAAGTCAATCCAGAGATCCAAAAACAACTCAAAGTACTGTGGACCTCAGCGGCCTATACCCCCCACGCCATCGCTGCCCACCCGGATATTAGTCAGGAGATGCAGTTAAAATTACAGCAGGCACTGGTGGAGATGTACCAAGACCCTCAAGGTAAAGCCTTGCTTGAGTCGTTAAAAATTAAAAAAGGACTGAGCGCGGCCGACGATAGCGACTGGGATGATGTCAGATCCCTGGGTGTCGGGCTTTTAAATCAACTGATTAAACAGTAACACCTGATGTCACTGCGACTCAAAACCATTGTTGGCGTAGGACTTATTGAAGCGACCTTACTCGCTATTTTGATTAGCACCGTATTAAATTATATGCGCAACTCCAATGAGGAGGTCCTGGAAAACTATGTAAATACCACCACCACACTGTTTGCAACCACCACCAAGGATGCAATCTTATCCTTCGATCTCGCCTCTCTGGAATCCTTTATCGAAGAAATCCTCAACAATCAAAATGTCCTATACGCCCGCATCTTTGATAGTGAAAATACCCTTTTAGCAGAAGGCAATAAAGCCAATTATCAAGCCAGCGCCTTTATTGTCGACCGCAGTTACAATGATGTAGATGACAATATCTATGATGCTGAGGCCATGATCACTGTCGATAATATCAGTTATGGCCGGATTGAAATGGGCTTTTCAACACAGGGCCTGGAAAGCGCTATCGCTGAAACGCGGCAACTTGCGGCCGCAATCGCACTGTTGGAAATGGTGCTTGTCGGTTTATTCTCTTTTGCATTAGGCGTTTATCTTACAAGACAACTAAAAGTACTGAGAAACTCTGCGCGCGCAATTGCCGCAGGGAATCTGGATAAAAAAATCACCATTAGCACCCACGATGAAATCGGCGATGTCGCCATTGCATTTAACAAAATGATGGACAGCCTAAAAAAATCCAATGAAGAAAGAGAACAGTACCATGACGAACTTATCGACTTAAACAAAACCCTTGAGGACCGGGTTGAACGGCGCACCCAAAAAATCAGCGAACAAAAACAAAAGTTGGAAAGCGCCTACGACCAGCTTAAACAAACCCAAAAGCAACTGGTACAGTCAGAAAAAATGGCATCCATCGGCCAGTTGGCCGCTGGAGTGGCCCATGAGATCAACAACCCCGTTGCCTTTGTAAAAAGCAATATCAGCTCCCTAAACACCTACGTAAAAACCTATCGACAATTGATCGCCTACCAGCAGGAAATTTTAGAGGGCATAGACAAGGCCGCAAATGATGGCTTAAAAGAGCAGATTGAACACATACAGCAATTTATAGAAGACGAAGATATCGAATTTATCAACGAAGATATTGAAACGCTGCTAAGCGAATCCATTAAAGGCACCAGCCGGGTAGAAGAGATTGTTAAAGGATTAAAAATTTACTCTCGCGCCTCCGACGAAGTCTTTGAACACTGTAATATCAATGACTGCCTGGAAGACACCTTAAAAATGCTGAGCAACGAACTCAAATATGCCTGTGAGCTGGTGACAGACTTTAACGACATCCTTGTTTGTTCCTGCGACCGCAGCAAAATTACCCAGGTATTCACCAATCTTGTTGTCAATGCCAAACACGCAATGGCTGATGGTGGCACCATCACCATCAGCACCAAAGCCATCACTGAAGGCGGCGAAAACAGGGTGCAAATCACCATTGCCGATACCGGTAAAGGTATACCACCTGAACATTTTTCCAAGCTTTTTGACCCCTTTTTCACCACCAAGCCCGTTGGCGAAGGCACCGGGCTGGGCCTGTCAATATCCAAGGGCATCATCGAAGATCACGGCGGCACTATTGATCTGGAAAGCCAGGTCGATATTGGCACCACATTTATTATTCGCTTACCTGCCGCTGTATAGCGCTTGTATAAGCGCTACTGCAAGCCCAACATTCAGCAGCCACCAAAAATAGCGTAAAATAACCAATTACGGTATTGGTTATATATGGCATATGATTCCCCCGATTAAAATCCCCTCCGGCCATAGCGAAATTTATGTGGCGTTTGCTGAAAAACTGCAGCAGCGCGGCTTTGAAGGCGATATCTGCCTGGATTTTGCCAATCGAACGGTATTATCCACCGACAACTCTATCTACCAAATCCTTCCCCAGGGGGTTGTCTACCCCAAGCACATCGCCGACTTAACCAGACTCACTCAATTAAGTGCTGATTCACACTATAGCCAGGTCAAGCTCAGCCCTCGCGGCGGCGGCACCGGGACCAACGCACAATCACTGAATGACGGCCTTATTGTTGACACCTCCAAATACATGAACAGGATTCTGGAGATTAATGTGGAAGAAAAGTGGGCCAGAGTCGAATGCGGGGTGGTCAAAGACCAGTTAAATGCGGCAATTGCCCCACACGGCTTATTTTTTGCGCCCGAGCTGTCAACCAGTAACCGTGCGACCATTGGCGGCATGATCAATACTGATGCCTCTGGACAGGGTTCGTGCGTTTACGGCAAAACCCGTGACCATGTGGTAGAGCTTAAGACCGTACTGATGGATGGCAGCGTACTGGAAAGTCAATCAATCACCCATTGCGAGTTGGAAAAACAAAAACAGCGCAGCGATATTGCCGGCCATGCCTATCGCTTACTGGACGATATACACACGCGCTATCACCAAGACATACGCGAAAAATTTCCCAAACTGAATCGCTGTCTAACCGGTTACGATCTGGCGCATATTCGCGACCAAAACCAACAGCTTAATCTCAACAATATTCTCTGTGGCAGCGAAGGCACTCTGGGCTTTATTGCCGAGGCAAAATTAAACCTGTTATCCATACCTGCCCATACCGCCTTAGTGAATGTGGCCTATGATAATTTTGATAGTGCACTAAGAGACGCCAATGCATTGATGGCAGCGGGGCCTACCTCTATCGAAACCATCGACTCGCGAGTACTTAAACTGGCACAGGGCGATAATGTGTGGAATAGCGTTGCAACACTGTTCCCGGTGGATGCCAAAGGCCAGTTTGAGGGTGTAAACCTTGTTGAATATACCGCCGACAGCGAGGATGAGCTCAAGCAAAAAATGCAGGTCTTGCTCGAGCTGCTTAAGCAAAAAGACAAGCGCAGCCACAGCTTTAGTATCGCCCGGGGTGGCGATGTCAAAAAAGTCTGGGCGATGCGCAAAAAAGCGGTAGGCCTGTTAGGCAACACCCAAGGTGAGGCACGGCCGGTGGCTTTTGTTGAAGATACCGCGGGTCCGCCAGAGCACCTGGCGGACTTTATTCAAGAATTTCGCCAACTGTTGGATGCTCACCAACTGCAATACGGCATGTTTGGCCATGTGGACGCCGGTGTACTGCATGTGCGCCCAATACTGGATATGAAACAAGCCGGTGATGAACAACTCATTCGCCGCATTAGCGATCAGGTGGTGCAACTGACCCACAAATACGGCGGCTTACTTTGGGGGGAACACGGTAAAGGCGTTCGCTCGGAATACTCACCCCGTTTTTTTGGCAGCCTGTACCCCTTAATCCAAAATATTAAACACACCTTTGACCCCCAGTACCAGCTCAATCCGGGAAAAATAGCCACCCCGGCTAACAGCATTCCACTGTTAAAAATTGATGAAGTGCCGACACGGGGTCAATACGACAAAATGATTGACCCCAACAGTTGGCAAGCCTACCAGGAAGGCCTGTTTTGTAACGGCAACGGTGCCTGTCACAACTGGGACCCCAGCGATGCAATGTGCCCCTCATGGAAGGCCACCCGCAAGCGCACGCATACACCAAAAGGACGCGCCTCGCTAATACGGGAGTGGTTATTACAGCTCTCTAAACGAGATACCAGTGCCGATGGAGAAAGCCAAAAAATACACTCCGCTGTTGTTCTCAGGTCACTGCTTACCTGGCCTGTTCGCGCCATACACAGTCTGGGCAAAGCATTGGGGCACTATGACTTTTCACATGAAGTGCACGAATCCATGATGGGCTGTTTGGCGTGTAAGTCTTGTACCGGCGCCTGTCCGGTAAAAGTCGACGTGCCCGAATTTCGCTCTAAATTTTTAGAGCTCTACTACGGTCGCTACCTGCGCCCTGTTAAAGACTACTCGGTTGCGTCATTGGAAACCATGCTGCCGCTGGTATCCCATTTTACGCAAGTGTATAACCTGCTGATGGGCTCGCGCAGCATGCAGGCGATCATTGCCAACACGCTGGGGCTTAGCGACAGCCCGCTGTTATCCACGCTTGATTTTAACCGGGCTATGCGGGCAAGAGATATCGCTGTTGCCACCCCTGAAAAACTGGCGGCACTGAGTGACAGTGACAAACAGCGCTCTGTAATTCTGGTACAGGACGCCTTTACCCGCTTTTTTGAAACTGAGCTGGTGATAGACAGCTTGGATTTACTCAAACAGCTGGGTTTTATACCATGGCTGGCGCCCTATATGCCAAATGGCAAACCACAGCATGTGCATGGCTTTCGAAAGGCCTTTAAAAAAACAGCGCTAAAAAACAACCGCATGCTGCGCGCGCTGGAACAGAGCGGTATCCCACTGATCGGAATCGAACCCTCAATGACCTTGGTCTACCGGGGCGAGTACAAAACGATACTTGAAGAGCCTGTTGCCAATGTTTTGCTAATACAAGAATGGCTGGCCCAGCAAAACCTGGCCGACACCAACACCATTACCAACACCAAAGACGCAAAAAAAACCTATAAACTGCTGGCTCATTGTACCGAAAAAACCAATGCCAATAGCGCCCTAAAAGATTGGCAAATCGTTTTCGAAAAACTAGGCCATCAGCTTGACATTATTGACGTAGGTTGCTGCGGCATGGCGGGCACCTATGGGCATGAAACCAAAAATCTGGAGATCTCTAAACAGATATACTCACTCTCCTGGCAGCAAGTGATCAACGACCCTGAAAACAATGGTAAATTAATCGCCAGTGGATTTTCCTGTAGAAGTCAGACCCAACGCATAAGTCAAAAACACTTGAATAACCCTATACAGGTATTAGTAAGGTAAGCGCCCATTTCTTGACGCACTTCACCCCCCTTATTGACTACCCAGTTTATAGAAAAGCATACAATGTCATTTAGCGCAATGCGTGCCTGCCATATTGCTGTACAAAACCGGACTTTTAATTAAACAATAGAAAAGACAGCACTGAAAATGCTATCGCTAAAACAAAAATAACTAACAAGCCTCCTCTGCTAGAATCAAAAAATATTCAAAGGTTCTATCATTAGAAAGTTTAAAAGTTAATTGTCTGACTTGGTATTATTTTTAGTAAGCTTTTTTTTAACTGCAAGAAAGAGAACAGCAATAATGCAAGATGTAATAAAAGAAAAAATAAAGTTCGATAGTATAAACAAATCATAAGCATCTTCAGCTCCCTTGGGCTTAAAAATGCTTCTTAGGAAGTCACTATAAAATCTAGGATAATCAAATCCAATCTGGTAGTGATAGTTACCAAGGACATAAGCCATTATCAGCGTTGAACTGACAAGCCAAAGAATTAAATATTTACACTTTACCATACTATGGGAACGGGAGCCTACAACTATAGTATGGCCTCAAATTACAACCGCATCCCGCGGCCTGCCGCCGTCGTCGTCAACGAT
>JBCBZU010000376.1:0-2873 GCA_039815165.1 Pseudomonadota bacterium | reverse complement strand
CGTGGCGGTAAAGTCGCTCGCGGTGGCTTACGCTGGTCTGACCGCCAAGAAGATTTTCGTACCGAAGTGCTTGGTTTGGTGAAAGCCCAGCAAGTGAAAAATGCAGTGATCGTGCCGAGCGGAGCCAAGGGCGGCTTTATTGCTAAACACGCGTCCATGGCCAAGGGTAGAGATGCCTTCTTAACGGAAGGTATCCGTTGTTACCAAATGTTTATTCGGGGTCTTTTGGACATTACCGATAATCTCGTTAAGGGAAAAGTAAAACCACCGCAAGATGTGCTACGCCGTGACGACGATGACCCCTATTTAGTGGTGGCCGCCGATAAAGGTACGGCGACCTTCTCTGATATTGCCAATGAAATTTCCTCAGACTATGGCCACTGGTTAGGCGACGCTTTTGCCTCTGGCGGTAGTCAAGGCTATGACCATAAAGGCATGGGCATCACCGCGCGCGGTGCCTGGGTATCCGTGCAGCGACATTTTAAAGAAATGGGCGTTGATGTACAAAAACAGGACTTTACCGTTATCGGCATTGGCGATATGGCTGGCGATGTCTTTGGCAATGGCATGTTGATGTCGGAGCATATCTGTTTAACGGCGGCCTTTAATCACCTGCATATATTCATTGACCCTAATCCAGATTCGTCCAAAAGCTTTAAAGAGCGTCAGCGGCTGTTCAATACCCTAGGCAGTACTTGGGAGGATTACAATACAAAACTCATGTCCAAGGGTGGCGGCATTTTCTCCCGCAACGCCAAATCCATACCTGTTTCGTCTGAAATGAAAAAGCGTTTTGATATTGGCGCAGATAAACTTACGCCTAATGACTTAATTGCTGCCTTATTAAAAGCGCCAGTGGATTTAATCTGGAACGGTGGTATTGGCACCTATGTCAAAGCGAGTAAGGAAAGCCACTCCGATATTGGTGACAAAGCCAACGAAAGTTTACGTGTAAATGGTATACAACTGCGTTGCAAAGTCTTTGGCGAGGGCGGAAACCTGGGGCTTAGTCAACTAGGGCGAATTGAATTTGCCATTAACGGCGGCGCCTGCAATACCGACTTTATCGATAACGCCGCGGGAGTTGACTGTTCAGACCATGAAGTCAATATCAAGATATTGCTCAATGGTATTGTCGCCAAAGGCCAGCTTACAGAAATACAGCGCAATCGCTTGCTTGCCAGTATGACCGATACCGTGTCTGATATGGTATTGGAAAATAATTATTATCAAACACAATCCATTAGCCTTGCGCAAGGTGAAGCACTTACTCGCATTAATGAATATCGCCGCTTGATTAATGCAATGGAGGGCAGTGGTCGACTCAATCGTGCACTGGAGTTTATTCCCACCGATGATGAGCTGGGCGAACGTGCGGCCGAGGGTAAGTCACTCACTCGACCTGAACTTGCTGTATTAAATTGTTATGTAAAAGTGCAATTAAAAGAAGCGCTGGCGGTAGATCAAATTGCAAACAGCAAGTATTTATCAAGCTGGGTTGAAAAAGCCTTCCCCCATCAATTACTGAAAAAATACAAAGCGCAAATTCATAGCCACATACTGCGTAAAGAAATTATTGCCACTCAGTTAGCCAACGACATGGTTGATAACATGGGCATCACCTTTTGCCATCGCTTGATGGAATCCACCGGTGAAGGTGCGGCAGAAATTGCCATGGCCTACGTTGTTGCCCGCGATGTCTTTAAATTTGATGACTTTCAAGAACAGGTGGAGGCGATGGATCACAAAGTGCCCGCGGAAGATCAACTGGCACTACTCACAAGCATGATGCGGCGTGTTCGCCGGGGCACTCGCTGGTTTTTGCGCAACCGCCGAGCCCACCTCAATGCCGAACGGGATGTTGCCACCTTTAAGCCTGCGGTCACCCAAGTGATTCACTATACGCCTGCTATTCTCAGTGACGACGAGCGCAGCTTGTGGGATAAAAAGTATGAACATTTTACAAATCTCGGCTTGGATAAGGATTGGGCTAATGTAATGGCCATGCCAGGCCATTTGTTCTCTGGCCTGGGTGCTGCTGAAGCCGCAAGAGATAGCGGGGACACTATTGAGCGAGCGGTGGAAATGCATCATCTGCTTGGCGACAAGCTTGGTTTGTATTGGTTTGCTCACGCGGTAACCGATGTCAAAGTGGACAGCCACTGGCAAGGTATGGCCTGTGAATCATTTATTGATGATATCGACAGAGTGATTCGTGTAATGAGTGTTTCGCTATTAAAACTCGCCGGTAAAGACTACCAGTTGGAAGAAGCGCTACAGCTGTGGATGCAGGAATACCCACAAATGGTTTCTCGGTGGCGCACCATTGCACATGATCTGCAAACCAATACCTATACTGACTTTGCCATGTTTTCTGTCGCAATACGTGAATTAATGGATTTAATGGAAGCCTGTCGCGCCTGTGATACCCTAAGCTTTGTTTAAGAGCTTTGCTTAACAATAAATAAACAGTTAAATGATGAGGCAAGTAATCGTTTCACTAAAAATTGATGCGGATGAATACCTAAAGCTCTACCGGGGTACCGCAAAGTCAGTTTATACCCATGGCCATGATGGCCAAAGTATCCGTTTTCCGGCAAATATCCTACAGCCTTTTGTGACCAGAGACGGTGTAAAAGGCACTTTTCGTATAGTCTTTGATAAAGAAAATCGCTTCCAATATATAGAATCAATGGATCTACAGTAACAGGGGACTTGGAAAAATTAGCCTGGTTTTATCAACAGGCTGTAATCGTGTCACTAAACTCTTCAACTAAACCCATATTAATCTCGATAACGCATACCCACTTCAAGATCATTTTGAGATGAGTAAATACTTTTCACCACCGGCAGAGATTCTGCTTTTTCACCCT
>JBCBZU010000346.1:0-3043 GCA_039815165.1 Pseudomonadota bacterium | reverse complement strand
GTCTTTAATTATTCAAAAAAAGTAATTTCAAAGACTCTTGTACCCCATTGATTTTAAGTGATCAACCATCGCTTAATAAAGTCTGTATTCGTGTTTGAGTTGTAACTGTCGTTTTTAATCATTTACACCCATTGATGACTACAGTAAGCTCACGTCAGTCGTCAAATTTTTAATTATGGGGGAGCGTATGGCCTTATCAGGTGGACATTCAACGGTGCCTTATTATTGGCAAGGCACCACATTTCATTGCTGGTTAACCTCATTGGAGATGTTAATGGCTCATACGCACGGCTGGAACAAGTACGGTTGTGAATATACTGTGCAGAATAATCGCGTAATCTGGGGCAAGCATCGACTGAGACACACACAAAAAGTACGGGAGCTCAAGGGCTTTATGGGTGTAAGGTGTAGTTTGTCTAAAGGCATTGGCGCAGGAGCAAGGTATGAACAAATCGCTGATGATTATGCCTTAAGACCTGTCGATACCTTGATGGGTTGTAGATCAATTGCTGAGTGGCGGAAAAGACTTAAAAAGTCTCCCATTTTAGCAGAAGGTCATTTTGGTCCTGCAATGACCGGTGTTGGCGGTCATGCGGTGCTTTTCGTAGGTTGGAGCACACGAGATAGGTTGGTCTATCAAGATCCTTTTACAGGTGTTCGAGGTTATCTTTCAACCGACGCCAAATATTCCTATCTCACTGTCGATCAAGTGGCCGAGCGCACCAGATACAATAGAAATTCTTGTTTTTGGCGCTCCTTGTGATGGTAAGAAAAAAAGCGGCTAGAGTGATCAATAGCTGCCTTTTTTATGTTTATTTATAGTCTTCATGTTCATTCCACTCTCTAGATTGTGGCATAGATAAGGTGCAATACAGGACTTAACCTGTGGTTCTTTCACTTTTCTGTGCCAGTACAGTTTACCCCGGCAAAAATAGCCATAACAATAGTCAATAAAGATAAAGTAGATCCAAACCGCTTATCTAAGGCCACGCAAACCCAGTCACCCACTGGTTTTCACGGCAGGTGACTGACCTTTTGAAGAAATCCGGTACAATGGTTCTTTTTTGCGTGCCAGTCGTCCATGTCCCTAATCCGTTTTGATGAGGTCTCCCTAGAGTTCGGTGACCAAAAAATTCTCACCCAAGCCAGTTTTTCTCTTGAGCCTAAGGAGCGCGTGTGTCTGATTGGCCGCAATGGGGCGGGCAAGTCGACCATGTTGCGCTTGATTATGGGGGAGCAGCAGGCGGACAGCGGCGAGATTCAGTTAAAAAAGCATTTGCGCATCAGTAAGCTTTATCAGCAGTTGCCCGGCGATTTGCACCGCAAGGTGTCGGCGGTGGTGCTGGAGGGGTTGGCTGAGCAGCAGCAGTTAATTGATCAGTACAATCACTTATCCCATCAGGATTTGGATAAGCAGGGTTTAGTGGATTTGCAGGATATTCAGCAGCAGATCGAGGCCAGTGGTGGTTGGAGCCTTGAGCAAAAGGTCGAGACCATTATGACCCAACTGGGTTTGCCTGGAGATAAGCGCTTGCAGCAGCTCTCCGGTGGCTGGCAGCGCCGGGTGGCGCTGGGTAAGGCGCTGGTGTCGCAGCCGGAGGTATTGTTGCTGGACGAGCCCACTAACCATTTGGATATCAGCACTATTGAGTGGTTGGAGAATAGGGTGCGCGGCTATCAGGGCAGCGTGATTTTTATTACCCACGACCGCTCTTTTTTGCAAAGGCTCGCCACGCGAATTGTGGAAATTGATCGCGGCCAGTTGGTGAGCTGGCCGGGCAGTTATCAAAATTATTTGTTTTTAAAAGAAAAAGCCAACGAAGAGGAAGATACGGCCAATAAGCTCTTCGATAAAAAACTGGCGGAAGAAGAGACCTGGATTCGCCAGGGTATTAAAGCCCGCCGCACGCGCAATGAGGGCAGGGTAAGAGCGCTTGAGGCCATGCGTGAAGAATACGGCAAGCGCATTAAACGCCAGGGCAAAGCCCGGTTTGAAATTGGTGAGGCCGAAAAGTCCGGCCGCAAGGTGATTGAGGCCTATAGTGTGACCCACGGTTTTGGGGGCGAGACGCTGATTGATAATTTTAAATTAAAAATTATGCGCGGCGATCGCATTGGTCTGATTGGCAATAACGGGGTCGGTAAAAGTACTTTGTTGAAAATTCTGCTGGGGGAAATTGAACCCCAGGCTGGCACCATTAAGGTGGGTACTGGTCTGCAAATAGGTTATTTTGACCAAATTCATCGGGAGTTGGAGTCGGATAAAAGTGTGGCGCACAATGTCAGTGACGGCAAAGAGTATATCAAGATCAACGGTAAAGAGCGCCATATTATCGGCTATATGAAAAACTTTTTATTCAGCCCCAAGCGCGCCATGACCCCTGTAAAAGCGCTCTCCGGCGGTGAGCGTAACCGCGTGCTATTAGCCAAGTTGTTTACCCGCGAAACCAATATGCTGATCCTTGATGAGCCCACCAATGATCTGGATGTTGAAATGCTCGAGGTCTTGGAAGAGCAGTTAATCCACTACCAGGGTACATTAATTGTGGTCAGCCACGACCGCGATTTTCTCGATAATGTAGTGACCAGTACCCTGGTGTTTGAGGATAACGGCAAAGTCGAGACCTATGTCGGCGGGTTTAGTGATTGGGCCAAGCGCGGTAAAGCCCTGCGCGATAAAGAAAGCCCCGCTAGTAAAGTGCAAGCGCGGCAAGCATCGACCACTGGCGAGGCGCAGCCGCCAAAGTCGAAGAAGCTCAGCTATAAACTGCAGCGGGAGCTGGAGATGCTGCCGGAAAAAATCGAGCAGCTGGAAGCCGATATTGCTGAATTAGAGCAACAAACTGCCGCGGCTGATTTTTATCAAAAAGACTACAGTGTCACTCAGCCCATATTGGATGCGCTTGCCGCCAAGCACCAGGCATTGGAGCATGCGCTGGAGCGTTGGTCGGAGCTGGAAGGCTAGTGTGAATATGAACATATCGGCACTGTTAAGTGTAAAGGCCCCCCCACTTTACCTATACCCACTTACCTATACCCATAT
>JBCBZU010000086.1:0-7270 GCA_039815165.1 Pseudomonadota bacterium | reverse complement strand
GTTGCTAAACAACTGCAGGAACTAAGTTACGTTCCTGTATATTTTTGGCGCTCACTTTGAGGAAAACATCGATTGATTCCGGCAGTGATTTAGCACCGTCTGCAACAGAAAAAACAATGATTCTGCGATGCTTATTTTGTAAAAGCCATTGATTGGCATAAACATCATCTGCATTGACCACCGCTACGCCAGCCTCTCCCAAACCTTCGTAAATTTCGCCTTTGGCTTTGGCAATGCCATCGATTGAACCAAAACCCTCAACATGTGCGGGCATAACATTATTGACTAGCGCCACACTGGGACGGGTAATGGATGACAAATAATCAATTTCATTGGGCCCACTTGCACCCATTTCAATCACCGCGTATTGGTGATTTTTATTCAACTGCATTAATGATAAGGGAACACCAATATGGTTGTTAAAGTTACCACGAGTCGCAAATGTGGAGTGTTCGCCCACAAACGCAGCAAATATTGATCGCAACATGCCTTTAACAGTGGTTTTGCCACTACTGCCGGTGACGGCAATAATGGGTTTTGCAAACAATTGCCGCTGGTATCGGGCAATATCACCCAAGGCTTTTACGCCATCTTCAACCAGCCATACTGCCAGCTCATGAGCAGCGATGACCTCATTGGAGAGTTTTGCCCGAGAGCAGACTTCAATCACTAAACCCTTAGCACCCTTTTCTATGGCTTTATCTAAATAATCATGGGCATCAAAGCGTTGGCCTTTGATGGCGACAAAGAGTTCACCGGGGGCCAGGGTGCGGGTATCGATACTGACTGACGAAAATGTTTTATCGCTACCGATGCAGTCACCACCGTATTGTTTAGCGAGCTCTGTTAAGGAAAATTGACTAATCATCCGCAAGCTCCCTTGACTCACGTCTACGCAAGCAGAAGCGCGCATGCTGCTGATCGCTGAAGGCGATGCGCTTATCGCCAATAATTTGGTAATCCTCGTGGCCTTTACCGGCAATTAAAATACAATCACCTGGCTGCGCTTGGTCAATGGCATACTCAATGGCACTGGCGCGGTCGGCGATAATCTCTTGCGGTTTTGAAAAGCCTTGTTCAATATCGGCAAAAATTTGCACGGGGGATTCGGTTCTCGGGTTGTCACTGGTCACCGCCACTTGATCGGCCCAACGCTCAGCGATTTGCGCCATTTGTGATCGCTTACCGCGATCGCGATCACCACCACAACCAAACACACACCATAGTTTGCCTTGGTGATTATCTACAAGTGCTTGCAGTACATTGGCTAAAGCATCTGGCGTATGGGCAAAATCAACCAGCACTTGCAAGTCAAGTCCATTGGTAATGGCTTCCATTCTGCCTGATACGGCGTGCAGCTTGGGAATAATATCGGGCAGTTTGTCCAAACAAATTGACTGCGAGTAAAGGGTGGCTATTACCGCTAATAAGTTACTTATATTAAACGCACCCACCAGAGGGGTTTCAATCACCAGCAAACCTTCTGGTGACTGTATGCTTATACTGTTCAACTGTCCTTGTGAGCGCTTCTCAACTAACGAGAAATGGGCGTCGGCCTGTGCAAATAGGGCGGCACCATCACGCACGCTATAGGTAATCAATGCCACCTCAGGTGCTAAACCTTCAACAAAACGCGCAGCGTATTGATCATCCTGATTAATAATTGCCGTGGTCACCGACGGCATTTGGAACAGCTTCGCCTTGGCCCTGGCATAGGCTTCCATGGTGTGGTGATAATCGAGATGATCATGGGATAAGTTGGTAAACACCGCGGTATTAATATCCAGTGCCGCCACTCGATGCTGATCCAAGCCGTGTGACGAGACCTCCATGGCAATGGTTTCGACCTTTAGGCTTTTTAATTTTGCACACAGTTTTTGTGTTTGAATGGCATCTGGGGTTGTCATTCCGGTCGCTATAAAATCAATGGGGACCTGCGAGTCACTGTTGTTCGCGACACCATAACCAAGGGTTCCGAGCACACCACAGGGAACTGATGATAGGGCAAAAGCCTGCGCCAGCAGTTGCACACAGCTTGTTTTACCATTAGTACCGGTCACCCCTATAAGCGGCAGTGCACGGCTGGGATGGGAATAAAAATTACCGGCAATGGTGCTTAATTGCTTCGCCAAAGCGCTGATGCCAATAAGCGGCACAGAGTAGTGTTGATTAAGTGACGGCAAATCCTGCTTATCAATTAAAACTGCAAGCGCGCCATTGCTGATCGCCTGCTCAATAAATGTTTTGCCGTGATAGTGAACCCCGGCCATCGCCACAAAGGCATAGCCGGGCTTGATATCACGGCTGTCGATGCTTAAACCCTTAAGCGATAGTGCCGCATGTTGTGTTGACACACTTTGTCCGGCAAGCAAATCTGCCAGGCTTACGGCAGGCGCTAGCGCATTATCTGAAGCCATCACGACAGCGGCTCCTTAGCCTTGTATTTTAGATCCTGCGGTAGCGGCGTTGGCTGTTGAGCAATCTCGCCCTGGCCTTGGCTTTGCACTGCTGGCGGTATATTTAATAAGCGTAAACTGCGTTCAACCAGTTTAGAAAATACCGGCGCTGCCACTTCTCCACCGAAGTACTGGCCGCGGCTGGGTTCGTTAATAATAACAACGGCAACTACCCGTGGGTGTTCCACTGGCGCAAAACCGGCAAACAGTGATGAATAACGGTCATAGGCATAACCGTCGTGACCAACCCGATGGATGGTTCCGGTTTTTCCTGCAACGGAATAGGCATCAATATTGGCGCGGGTTCCGGTACCGCCTTGTTGAACGACCTTTTGCAACATGGCGACCACCTGATCGGCGATCTCCGTCGCAATAACGGCATCGGTATTGGGGCGCTTATTAAGGCGCAATAGTGATACTGGTTTTTTCTGCCCGCGATTGGCAATCACAGAGTAGGCTTGAGCCAGCTGCAAGGTAGTGAGCGATACGCCATAACCAAAGGACAGGTTGGCCTGCACAATGGGCTGCCAGCGGCTATGGTTTGGCAGCAGGCCCACGGACTCCCCGGGAAATCCTGTGCCCGTATCCTGCCCCAAACCCACTCGGAAGAACACATCGCGAATAGCGCCCCCGTCTAAATCCAAACTGATTTTTGTGAGCCCCACTTGACTGGATTTTTGCAAAATTTTTGCAATGTCCATTTGGCCATAATTCACAGGGTCTAATAGTGTTTTACGCCCTACCTGCAAGTATCCCGGATGGGTATCAATCACGGTATTAGGCGTATAGCGACCCGTTTCCAATGCCGCCATAATGGTCAGAGGCTTCATTGTTGAACCCGGCTCAAACTGATCTGTCATCGCCCGGTTGCGCAATGCGCCCACTTGCAAACCCGAGCGGTCATTTGGATTGTAAGCGGGCTGATTAGCCATAGCCAGTACTTCGCCGGTTTTGCTATCGAGCAACACTAAAGAACCCGATTTGGCGCGATGGGCGGTCACCGCCTCTTTCAATTCCCGGTAAGCCAGATATTGCAAGCGCAAATCAATACTCAAGGCAATATCGTTGCCTGGCTTGGCGGCCTTGAGAAGGTTCACATTTTTAAAACTGCGCCCCTTCAAATCTTTAAGCACTTGTTTTTGACCATCCTCACCCGACAGCCAGTGGTCATAGGCCAGCTCCAGTCCCTCCTGCCCACTGTCATCGATATTGGTAAAACCAATCAAATGGGCGGTGACCTCACCGGCTGGATAAAAGCGCTTGTACTCGCGCTGAGCGTAGACGCCATTAATGTTTAAATCCAAAACCACTTGCGCCTCAGTCGGCGTAAGTTGGCGCCGCAAATACATAAACTCTTTATTTTTGAAGCGCTGTATTTTTTGATTAAGCGCTGCCGTATTTATGTTGAGAGAGTTAGCCAATTGCGGCCACTGATCACGGACAGTGGCTAACTCTTGGGGATCAGCCCACAAAGAAACCACCGGCGTACTGACAGCCAGTGGCTCACCGTGGCGATCAGTAATAACACCGCGTAAGGCGGGGATGGTTTCTGAACGCAGGGTGCGAACCAAACCCTGCTTTTGCAAAAACTCATAACCCCGTGAGGTATTGGGCAGCACTTGTATGGACACCAAGTGCCAAATCAGCGCGAGCAGTAGCCCGAACAGCACCAGCAATATGGCATAAAAGCGCCACTTGACGACTTTTGCCGACTGCACTTTAGCCTTCATCGGGACTCACCATAATAATCTGTTCTGGTGAGGGCACCTGCATAGACAGCTTTTCCTTGGCGAGGGACTCAATACGGCCATAACTTGCCCATGTACTTTCTTCTAGCAAATATTGCCCCCATATCACTTGCAGGGTATTTTCTTGTTTGCGCAAATTCTCCAAGAGACTGAATTGCATACGAGTATCGTAAGACACATAAACAACGGCTATGGCTGAGCTCAACACAGCCAGCCATAAAATAATCACCAGAATAAGTGACTGCCTGGAAGTACTCACTTGTTGTTGCGCCGGTTTTGCTTTGTCGATCATATAAGGCCCACTTACGCCACTTTTTCAGCCACACGCATCACTGCGCTGCGTGCCCGTTTATTTTGCTTAAGCTCGCTTTCGCCGGGCTTGGTTAACTTACCGATTCGACGCAAACGTTTATTTAATTGATCTTGAGTCACCGGCACGCCCGCGGGTAGTTGATCACCGCTTTCCTGACGCTGGATAAAGCGCTTAACGCGGCGGTCCTCAAGAGAGTGGAAACTAATGACCACTAAACGGCCACCGATCATTAGCGCATCAAGTGATTGCGCCAACACCTTATCCAAATCGTCTAACTCGTTATTGATTAAAATACGAATCGCTTGAAATACGCGAGTGGCAGGATGCTTGTGTTTTTCCCACGCTGGATTGGCTGCTGCGACGACCTTGGCTAACTGCAAGGTGGTGGTGATTGATTGCTGTCGGCGTGAGCGAATAATGGCTCGCGCGATTCTCTTGGCAAAGCGCTCCTCGCCATATTCTTTGAAAATAAAGGCCAATTCATCCTCATCGGCGCTGTTTACCCAGTCGGCCGCTGTGCGTTCGACGCGGTGATCCATTCTCATATCGAGCGGACCATCGTCAACGAAACTAAAGCCTCTGTCAGTTTGATCAAGCTGGGGCGAAGAGACCCCAAGATCCAGCAGCATACCGGCAACTTTTCCCATTTGTTCTCGCTCCATTAAATAATCAGTTAACTGTGCAAATGAACCCCTTACTATTTCGAAACGGCTATCGTCTGCGAAACGCAAATTACCGCTAGTCACCGCTTGTTCATCTTTGTCTATGGCTAACAGGCGACCGCTCTCGGACAGCTCCCCTAAAATACGCTCGCTGTGTCCTCCCCGGCCAAAGGTGCCATCTACATAGAACCCGTCGGGGTCCGCAATAAGCCTCTGTACCGCCTCTTTTAATAAAACGGTGATATGTTCTTGTTGGTGTATCGTCATTACAGCGCCAGATTTTGCATGCCTTCCGGCATTTCCTCATCATCAACTGACGCATCGATGTAGTGAGCAAATCCCTCCTCGCTCCAAAGCTCCAGGCCCTTGCCCTGCCCCACCAAGATTAGCTTTTTTTCTAAACCTGCATATTCGCGCAGAGTGGGGGGCAGCAATACTCGTCCATTGGCATCCAACTCTAATGGACTGGCATGACCGATCAATAACAACTTGGCACGACGGGAAATCTTATTAAAACTGGGCAAAGCCTCAATTTTCGGTAAAATCTCCAGCCATTGCGTTTCAGGGAATAAATGCAGGCATCGATTTTCAGTGTGCGCCGTCAGCACAATCCGACCTTCACAGCACTCCTGCAAAAGCTCCCGAACCCGTGTGGGAATCGCAATGCGACCCTTAGCGTCCATATTGATCGCGTGACTACCGTAGAACATATCAATCTCTGTTATTTACCCTGTTGACTAACATTTGGGCACTTTTACCTGCTTTCAGCTTTCAGTAATGGACAGTTAAGTCAATCTAAAGATTTTTGAATCATTTACGCTCAGCAAACATCATCAAAAAGCACCAAGCAACACCAAACAACACAAAAAACCACTTTTTACCACATTGTTACACTATATGCAGTGGAAGGCCAAAGTCAAGCAATGCCTTAGTGGAAAATCACTGAAAAAACAAAAACTTGGGCGGACTGCGAGATGTAGGAACTCATCGCACCCAGGCATAAACCCGATTAAGCCATTTAAAACAGCGAAATAAATGTCATATTTAAAGTACTACATTAAGTATGAGACTTTTTACTTATTTAAAGAGGCCTGGCTAAGAAGGGAAACTCATATCAAGGGTGCTCTGACCTATCGGTTTGTGGACAAGGGGTTTGTGGACAAGGGGTTTATGGAGAGAGTTTGACGACAAAGGTCTATCCAAGACTGTATGCCTGCGGTTTGATACTTCTGTTTATGCAAAATAAAGTAAAAGGCTCGCCGCCAATCACGCTGTGGCGCGGCCAGGGGGACCAAGCTGCCTTGGGCAAAAGTCTCCTCAAGAGTGATTTTAGATAAGCAGCCAATCCCCAAATTTGCCTGTACGGCACGCTTTATGGCCTCTGTATGCTGCAATTCAAGCAATAAATTCAATTTGGGCAATAGACCTGACATTGCCCGATCAAAGCCTTGGCGCGTACCCGACCCCGTCTCGCGAATAATCCAGTCAGCTTCGCATAAATCCTTATCTGAAAGCTGAGATTTATTCGCCAGAGGATGCTCAGGGCTGGAAAAAATCACCAATTGATCATCACACCAGTGAATGACATCGAGGTCAGGATGCTGTAATTCACCTTCGATTAAACCAATATCCAATTCAAACTGTTCAACTTTATGGGCAATATCCGCGGTATTGGCCACCTCCAGGGACACTTTAGCGCCCGCTTGCCGGGACATATACTCGGCCATAATGCCGACGCAGAGGTAGTTGCCAATAGTCAGTGTCGCGCCGACTTTTAAGTTACCGACTTGCTGATGTTGACGCAGCAATAACTCAACATCCCCCGCCTGGGCCAGAAGAGCCTCCGCTTTAGGGCGCGTCAGTCTGCCCAGCTCATTAATTTGCAGGCGCTTTCCCACTCGATCAAAGAGCTGTATATCAAACTGCTGCTCCAAATCTTTTAAGGCACTGCTGGCCGCCGATTGCGACATGGCTAAACTGTCTGCCGCCTTGCTGAGATTTTCATAGTGAGCCGCAGCCAGAAAGACAGGCATTCACTCCGAAGCCTTGGTCCAAGAGAGCGGTGTACTCGTCGAAGGTGCGTTCGCGGGC
>JBCBZU010000114.1:0-6513 GCA_039815165.1 Pseudomonadota bacterium | reverse complement strand
GCCTGATGAACGCAAGCAACTGATGTTGAGCGCTGTGCCAATGGGTCGCCTGGGCAAGCCCGAGGAAATTGCAGAAATGGTGCGTTTCCTGGCCAGCGAGCAAGCCTCTTATATCACCGGTGAAAATATTCATGTCAATGGCGGAATGTATATGGCGTAGTCCGTATCGCTCACTTTTTATCGTTCTAAGTCTTTGTTTTAAATAAAAAAAAGCTAAAATAAGGCCAAAAAAAGCGATAAAAAGTTACACCCGGCGTATTTTCCATGTAAAATGCGCCCTCGTGATCAGCTACCAAGTTATTTAGCCCGAGTATTTGTGGCTTTTGCTGCACTTCTACAAGGTACTGTTCCAGCCAATTTTTATTCATTGGGAGTTCAAAAAAACTATGAGCAACACTGAAGAACGCGTAAAAAAAATCGTTGCTGAGCAACTAGGCGTTAAAGAAGAAGAAGTAAAAAATGAAGCATCATTTGTTGAAGACTTAGGTGCGGATTCGCTAGACACTGTTGAGTTGGTAATGGCGCTGGAAGAGGAGTTCGAAACCGAAATTCCTGATGAAGAAGCGGAAAAAATTACAACTGTTCAGTTGGCCATTACTTATATTAACGAAAACCTGGCCTAAATGCCGAATGGTCAATTGATATACATATCGTTCTTGAAAGCCGTATCTATTTTGTAGTACGGCTTTTGTTGTTTTAGAACGGTTCTTTTCTGCGCTAAACTCTTGTGTAATTATCTTTGCTCAGGTGTTATGAGATTTTTTCAACGTGCCTTTCTTTAGTTTTATGTTAAGTTCATACCAGTCATACAGGAAAATATCGTGAGACGCGCCGTCATTACCGGCTTAGGTATGGTGACAGCGTTAGGTAATACTGTTGCCGATACCTGGTCATCCATTCTTGCAGGCAAAAGTGGCGCTACCGCCATCACCCACTTTGATGCCAGTGCATTTACCACACAATTCGCGGCGGCGGTTAACAACCTGCAAATTGCCGATTACATATCCGAAAAAGAAGCACGTAAAATGGATGCTTTTATTCAGTACGGTATGGTTGCTGGCACCCAGGCTATGAACGACTGCGGTATTGAGGTGACCGATGCACTGGCCCCCCGCTTTGGAACGGTTATTGGATCGGGCATTGGTGGTCTTGGCACCATTGAAGACGGTGCCGCCACCGTGCAAAGCCGAGGACCCCGCCGCCTGTCCCCATTTTTTGTGCCCAGTTCAATTATCAATATGATAGCGGGTAATTTATCCATTCAATATGGCCTGTGTGGCCCTAACCTGGCGTTAACCACCGCCTGTACAACTGGTACACACGCCGTCGGTCTGGCCGCGCGTTCGATTATGCACGGCGAAGCAGACATGATGTTGGCCGGCGGTGCAGAGATGCCCATAACCCCTTTAGGTTTGGGCGGGTTCGCCGCTGCCAGAGCGCTGTCGACCCGCAACCATGCCCCTGAGGCCGCCAGTCGACCCTGGGATAAAGACCGCGACGGCTTTGTCTTGGGTAGTGGTGCTGGCGTACTGGTACTGGAAGAGTATGGGCATGCAAAAGCCCGTGGCGCGACAATCTATGCGGAGCTTGTTGGTTTTGGTATGAGTGGTGATGCTTATCATATGACCTCTCCGCCGGAAGACGGTAAGGGCGCGGCCATGGCCATGCAAAATGCCCTGCGTGATGCGGCCATGAACCCCGACGAGCTGGACTATATCAATGCCCACGGTACCTCGACCCAAGCAGGTGATTTGGCGGAATGTCGAGCGGTAAAATCTGTATTCGGTCCGGGAGCAAGTCAACTGGCGATCAGTTCCACTAAATCCATGATTGGGCATTTACTCGGTGCTGCGGGCGCGGTAGAAGCTATTTTTAGCGTCTTGGCCATTCGCGACCAAGTGGCTCCCCCAACCATTAACCTGGACAATCCAGATGCAGAATGCAGCGGTCTCAACCTTGTTGCCCATACGGCGCAAGCAATGGAGATTAAAAGCGCCTTATCAAATTCCTTTGGCTTTGGCGGAACCAATGGCTCTCTTATATTTAAAAAAGTGGACTAGCGCAAACCGCTATCGATGTTGATAAGCGGCGAAATAGCCCAGTTGCTCTCTCGCCCTTCTTGCTATAGTTTGCTTGTAAACGATGTTCCATTTACCTTAAGCCGCCACTAAAACTTCCAAATTAAACCGCTTCCATGACCACGACCACCTTCCCCATTACTTTTGTCGATGATAAGCCAGTGAGCCAGGTCCCGGCCCAAGATCGGGGCCTGGCCTATGGTGACGGTGTCTTTGAAACGATTTTAGTGAGCAATGCAGACATGCCCTTTTGGTCATATCACCACGGGCGCTTGCTCAAAGGTTTACACGGCTTAAAGATTAATCTGGAATCGCAGCGTTTGCGCGCGGCGATCGATAAGGCACTGGCGGTGATTAAAGACCTGCCTGAACAATACTATATTCTAAAGTGCATTGTGACTCGCGGTACGGGGGGCAGGGCCTATCAATTTAGTCGCGGCACACCGACACTTGTCTGCCATATCTTCCCCTATGAGATGGATACGCTTAAGCATAACGGCGTTAGCGTCCACCTTTGCCAAGAGACATTGGCAGAGGGCATCTCTTGGGCAGGATTAAAAACCTTAAATCAATTGCCCTATGTGCTCGCCGCTCAGGAGCGCCTAAATACGCCGTTTGATGAAGGCCTGCTGATGTCACTTAATGGTTATATTATAGAAGCCACGGCACGCAATATTTTCTATAGCAAAGATGAAGTGCTGTTTACTCCTCAATTAAACCTCTGTGGCGTGGCCGGTGTAATGCGCCACTATATTATTGAAAAAGTGGCGCCACAATTAAAAATCGATGTGCGTGAACAGCGCTTTACTGTTGATGACCTGCTTGCCGGTGATGAAGTGTTTCTATGCAATAGCGTATCCGGTATTTGGCCGGTGGTGCAGTTGGATCAACACCACTGGCCGATAGGCCCTATAACCCGTTCTATACAGGCCATGTGCCATGCGAATTTTCTGTAGTTATTTAGCGTATAGTAAGAGTTAAAGAAAGCGGTAAAGAAAACGGTAAAGAAAACGGTAAAGAAAACGTAAAAATTCCACCAGAGGCCTCGTCATGACACCATTTTTATTTTTTCTCAGGCTTTTTCCAGTCGGGAAGATAACACTTGCTCTGAGAGCAATCCCCGCGAGTTTTCCAGGATAAGCAATGATTTCCCGCGCAGTTAATGTTATTGCCCTTGCGGGTGTAAGCGGTTTTTTGCTGCTTGCGCTAGCGGCTTTTGGGTTGAACACCTGGCTCAATTCCCCTGTTAATCTCGCCACGGATAAAATCCTGCTTATCGAATCCGGCGATACCTTAAGTAAGATTGTTTATGACTTTTCCAGCGAGGGAATTCTCAGGCATCCAACACTTTTGATCTGGTATGCGCAATTGACCCAAAGAGACCAGCTAAAAGTGGGTGAGTACCGTATTCCGGCGAAGATAAGCCCCGAGGGCCTACTGGATATTTTCCAGTCGGGTCAAGTGCTGACCTATAATGTCACGCTGGTTGAAGGTCTCACCTTTAATGATTTCCTAAACATTTTATCCAAACAAGAAAAAGTGGTGCCAAGCCTGGCAGGAAAAAACTTTGCAGAGATAAAAGCACGGCTAAAAATCGATATAGAGCATCCAGAAGGCTGGTTCTACCCAGATACCTATCAATATACGGCCGGTACTCGGGATGTCGCCATACTAAAACAAGCACACCAAAAAATGAAAACCGTGCTCGATGAAGAGTGGGCCAATAGAGCAGATAATTTACCCTATAAAAATGCCTACGAGGCCTTGATTATGGCATCGATCGTCGAAAAAGAAACCGGCGTAGCCCACGAGCGTGGGCAAATAGCCGGAGTGTTTGTCAGGCGCTTACAAAAAGGCATGCGGCTGCAAACAGACCCTACCATTATTTATGGGCTGGGCGATGAGTATCAGGGCAATATCCGCCGCAAACATATCACGCAAAAAACCGCTTATAACACCTATGTTATCGATGGTTTGCCGCCCACACCAATTGCGATGCCCGCCAGGCAAGCCATTCATGCGGCACTAAATCCCAAGAGCGGCAACAGCCTATTTTTTGTTGCTAAAGGCGATGGTAGTCATCAGTTTTCAGAGACCTATGAACAGCACAAGCAAGCGGTTCAAAAGTATCAAATAGACCAGCGTAAAAAAAACTATCAGTCGGCGCCATCGCAGCCAAGTCAACATCAAACAAAAGAATAACAATGACTCAAACACGCGGAAAATTTATAACAGTAGAAGGTTCAGAAGGTGTAGGCAAGAGCACTAATATTGCGTTTATCCAGCAATACTTGCAAGCAAAGGGCATTGATTTGCTGTTGACCCGTGAACCTGGCGGCACGCCTCTCGCTGAGGATATTCGCCAGCTACTCTTACAAAAACGCAGCGAGCCGGTAAATCCAACAGCGGAATTATTATTGATGTTTTCCGCCCGTGCGCAGCATCTGCATACGGTTATTATTCCCGCGCTTGAAAACGGCCAGTGGGTACTTTGCGACCGTTTTACCGATTCCACCTACGCCTATCAAGGCGGTGGCAGAGGTCTTGATACCGCTTTAATTGCACAACTGGAAAAGACAGTACAGCAGGGCTTACAGCCGGATTTAACCCTCTATCTGGATATTGATGTCAAGTTGGGTTTGGCAAGAGTGGCTGCAAGAGCGGAGCTGGATCGCTTTGAAGGTGAAAAAATCGATTTTTTTGAACGGGTTCGAGCAGCCTATTGGCAAAGAGTAAACGATCAACCAGAGCGTTACAAAATAATAGATGCCGGGCAAGCCTTGGAACAGGTACAAAAAGATATTTTAAATAGTCTGGCAGAGATCACGCCATGCTAATAGCCGATACTGTTATCTTAAAACGCATGGGTTTGTGCACACCGTAACAGCATAAAAACAATTCCATAAAAACAACGCCATAAAAATAACGTCATAAAAAAGAGCCTTGAAAAATCAAAGCCCTTTAGCGCTTAACTCACTGACTTAAACAAGCCTTCCAAACTTTCTTTCGCGTCGCCAAACAACATTCTTGTATTTTCTTTGTAGAATAGCGGGTTTTCAACGCCGGCGTAACCGGTTGCCATACCCCGTTTTAATACCACGGTGGTCTTGCCCAGCCATGGTTCGAGTACGGGCATGCCGGCAATGGGGCTGTCGGGTACTTCTTTGGCTGCGGGGTTAACAATATCGTTAGCACCAATAACGAGGGAAACATCCACATCGGGGAAGTCTGCATTGATTTCGTCCATTTCAAAAACAATGTCATAGGGGACTTTGGCCTCGGCCAATAATACGTTCATATGTCCGGGCATACGACCTGCGACCGGGTGAATACCAAAGCGTACCTTGACCCCCTGTTTGCGCAGGCTCTTGCTTATATCACTGACCATATGCTGGGCTTGGGCGACGGCCATGCCATAACCCGGAATAATCATCACCTCTTTGGCCGTGGTCATCAGCGCGGCTACCTCGTCAATGCTGGTGGGTGTGACCTCGCCTTCAATGGCGGTTGCGGGTCCCGCAGTGGCCGTGCCGCTGCCAAAACCACCGGCGATAACCGCGATAAAATGACGGTTCATGGCCTTGCACATAATATAAGACAAAATCGCGCCGCTGCTGCCAACCAGGGCACCGACAACAATCAACAGGTCATTGGAGAGCATAAACCCGAGTGCAGCCGCTGCCCAGCCGGAGTAGCTGTTGAGCATTGACACCACCACCGGCATATCAGCACCCCCAATAGCGGCCACCATATGTATACCAAACAGTAGGGCAATAATGGTCATGGCCATGAGCGGCAGCACACCCTGACCACTGGCGGCTGCTTGAACAAACTGAATCCCAAAATAGATAGCGAGCACCAGCAGCGCCAAATTTAGCCAATGGCGTGCCGGTAATAACAAGGGTTTGCCGCCCCATTTTCCACTCAACTTTAAATAGGCCACGACAGAGCCAGAAAAGGTGAGGGCGCCAATTAAAATACCGATATAGGTTTCGATATCGTGAATGGTCTTTTCAATACCGGTATAGTCAACCGCATGGCTTAAAAAGTTAGCATAACCCACCAGTACCGCGGCCAAACCCACTAAGCTGTGCAGTATTGCCACCAGCTCAGGCATTTGCGTCATCTCAACGCGCTTGGCCAGGGTGAATCCAATAATGCCCCCGATAATAATGGCAGGCACTAAAATAAAGTAATGTTGGCTCACAATACCGATAATCGTCACCAGTAGTGCGATACCCATTCCGAGCATGCCGAAGGCATTACCGCGCTGAGCCGTCTCTTGTTTACTTAAACCGCCCAGAGCCAAAATAAATAAAATACTTGCGCCAATATAGGCGACGTTAACTAAACCTTGTGACATGGATGTTTACCTACATTATTAAACAGACAGCGGCAGGTTTTGCCCTGCACGCTCACGGATTATCCTAAAAAT
>JBCBZU010000157.1:0-5715 GCA_039815165.1 Pseudomonadota bacterium | reverse complement strand
TGCACACCATAAACGTCAAAACCAGTATCTTCCAGATAGGCAATAAAGCTCTGACGTATACCATCATCATCGTCAATAATAAGGAGCTTATAGTCGGAGTCCTGCAATTCGAATACCTTTAGCCAAAGATGGGGGAACACACTAAAAATGCGGGAGCGGGTTCTAAGTACTGATCTCGCTCACAAAGTTCACTCTGTGCTGTGTTGAGTACCTCGGCAGCCATAAACATCCCTCTTTTTTCTTTATGCTATTTTTTTATAGATAAGCAGCTATCCATGTCTATTTTTTTGATGTAATACTGTAATGGCTACACTACTCTCTTCTTAGTGACCAGGCAAGTGCAAGATGTGGATCGCAAGCAACAACAAACCTTGCCGGGGTTAATAAAAGTCGGTCAATTTGGCGTTATATTTGTAACATACGTGCAAACGGTCAGTTTATTGACTACCCTTAAAAGACCAAGCGCAATTATTTGCGATTGGTCAAAGACAAATACCAAATCATAATGAATGAAAGTGGGAGGCAGCATCATGGGTATGCTTGATCGCGAATACGACGAAAAAAGAAACTTCATCCGCATGCAGGTAAATACTCCGGTGAAGGTGAGCCTGGCAAATGAGCAGTCCAGCTATAATGGCATTTGTCGTGACCTAAGCGGTGGCGGTATGCTATTGGCCATGGATCAAGAGGTGCTGCTCAATACCGAACTAACGGTGTCTGTTATTTCTGAGCACGAGGACGGTGCCGTGCTGGAGGCAAACTGCAGTGTTGCCAGGGTCGAGCCCGGACCTAATTCGTCTTACATGGTTGGTCTTGAAATCCAGGAGATTCTTAACCAACCCCAAGATGAAGTACTGGGCGAGGCGCAATAAACGTCTTGCTTTATCGCTGCCTACACCATCGTTAAAAATCGTCATCCTCGTCGAGGCTCTCGCCAAAGTTGTCCTCGACAATGCCGTCGTTCACTAGAAACTCTCGCCGCTGTAGGAAGGCATCACGAATAAAGATATAGCGATCACCTGTCAGTAATTTTTCAGAGTCCAGCAAGCCGGCGCGGGTATCAACGATTTGAGCCGCTGTGAGTGAATTTCGAGTGCTGACGTGGTCGACATAACTCAGCGGGTATGCGTAACTATTCACAGGCAGTGCTGCCGTATCTCGAATAGTGGAAGGCCCTAAAAAAGGCAGCACCAGATAGGGGCCTGAGCGAACACCCCAAACACCCAAGGTTTGCCCAAAGTCTTCACCGTCAATCTTTTCCAAACCCAAGTACTGCGCAATATCCAACAAGCCAAACAAGCCGACCGTCGTGTTAATGAAAAGGCGGCCGCTATAGTGCAGGCTCTTACTGCCTTTGGCTTGCAGTCCCGCATTAAGCAAACTGCGCACTTCAAGCAGATTAGCAAAGACGTTGCTGACACCGGCTTCCATAAACTCAGGTGTTATAACACGATAACCCTGCGACACCGGCTTGATCAGGTAGGTATCCAAACCATTATTAAAACCGTATATGCTGCGGTTAAGGCTTTCATAGGGATCGGCTTGCGATTTGACTGAGGATGTCGATGCGCAGCCCAAGCCCAAGGAACAAACAATAACGCTGAGTAATAATTTGATAAATGTGGTGGACATAAACTTGCCTCAAGATTGACTGTAGAATCTTAGCATAATTGCCATAATTTATTTAAGCGCTTTACCGATACCGGTTTAAGTGTACCGAGGGTTTGAGCAAATAAGGATACGCGCAGCTCCTCAATAAGCCAGCGATATTCAACCAGTGCATCATTGGCAAGGTAGACAGTATTTTCTGCGGCGGCTACGGTGTCGTGATAGCGAGACCAGAGGGCTTCCAATTCACCGATATACTGCCGGTCCTTTTGTACTTGCATGGGTACTTTTTCCAAGCGCAGGGCAATAGCCTGTAAATAACGCGGGTATTGTTGCAACCACTGCCATGGCGTATCAAACAAGACTCCCGGATAAAATAACTGCGCCAATTGCTGCTCAATATCCTGTGCCGCAGAGGCAATCATCAGCGGGTTTTTTGATTGCTTAATGTGCTTCTTGATGGCAACAACGCTCTGCAAAGACCGGTGCAGTATATCTGCAATCGCCTCAGCCCGCTCAAGCAGACGAGGTTTTACCTGAGTGAGTAAGTGGCTAAACTGTTCTGCGGTTTCTATGCCCTCAATAATAAGCGCGCCGTCGGGCAAGGCAAGCTGTTTGATTGCGGCCAGTAAAATATCATCCAAGACTTGCTCGCGGTCGCCCATGGTGACCATGCTCAAGCCGATGTCACGATTTTTGAGTAGCTGTTTGCGACAATATTTGACGGCCTGCGCTGACGATAGCAGCAGTAAGCGGGCAATACCTTTGGTGCTGTCCACTTTCGCTTGCTGTGGGTCATCAAACAAGGTTAAGGATACATGCTCTTTGTCGGCGACCAAGCCGGGATAGGCTTTAATATTCAGACCATTGCGCCGCAGTTCATATGCTTGCGGCAGCTCACCAAAAGACCACGAATTTAAGCCCTGTTGCTGAAAATCATCTCCGAGAGCATCCAAATTATTTTTCAACTGACGCTTGTACTGTTTACGCAATGCCAGCAGGTCGCGACCTTGATCCAGTGGTTTACCCTGGCTGTCGATAACACAAATATTCATCCGATAATACGTATCCAACGGCAGCGACTGCCATACATCATCTGGCAGTTGGATACCGGTTTTGCGGTGAAGCGCTTGCGATAAAGCCGCTGTCAAGGCCTGCTGAGTGTTGCTGAGCATTGGCAATACCTGATCAACCTGGGCGGGAATCGGCACCAATTGCTTGCGCCATTGCTTGGGCAAGGCCTTGAGCATGGCGATGATTTTTTCCCGTAAAAAACCCGGCACCAGCCACTCCAGGGTTGCCGGTGGCACCAGGTGTAATAGCTCAACCGGGATGCGGATAGTGACACCGTCGTTCTGATGGGATGGGTCAAAGTGATAGTAAACGGCAAATGGACGGCCCTCTATAATTAATTGATCCGGAAACTGATCTTGGGTAATGCCATCCGCTGCGTGCTGCATTAAGTGCTCGCGTTCAACAAACAGTAAATTGTGTTGCTGTTGTTTGCGCCAGTGTTCAAAACCATCGAGATTGATAATCGTATTGGGGATACGCTGATCATAAAAGTGGTATAGCTGTTGTTCGTCTACCACAATATCGCGACGGCGGGATTTCGCCTCCAGTAAGTGCAATTCGTCCAGCAACTGTTGCTGGTGAAGGAAGAAATGCTGTTGTGCATCACTGCTGGCTAATTGTTTGGCGATTTTGTTATGTTTGGCGTATAGCCCCTCGACCAATGCCGCGCGAATAAAAATTTCCCGACTTTGTTGGGCATCGATCCGGCTATAAGCCACTGGCTGCTTTTCTATCAACACCAGGCCATAGAGAGTGACTTTGGCAAAGGCCATTACCTGACCCTGGCGGGCATCATAATGCGGCTCGCTATAGTGGCGCTTGACTAAATGCGGCGCGCTGTCCAATATCCACTTGGGCTCAACTGCGGCGACCGTGTGTGCATACAGCTTACTGGTTTCCAATAGCTGTGCCGATAAAATCCACGGCGGGGTTTTTTTAAATTGTGATGAGCCGGGAAAAATAGCAAACCGACGGTTGCGCGCGCCGATATAGTCCTTGGCTTTTTCTTTAGAAAAATTGCCAATATTGCCCAGTAAACCCGCCAGTAAACTGCGGTGGATATTGTCATAGCTTGCGGGTTCGGTATTGCATTTTAATCCGAGTTGCCCGGCACTGCGCTTAAGCTGAGTGTGGATATCCCGCCACTCGCGCATGCGGTTGTAGGCCAGGTAGCGTTGTTTACACCACTGCTGTAGTTGCTTATTGGATAGTTGCTTATTGGATAGCTGCTGGCGCTCTTGCTCAAAAGCTTGCCAGAGCGACCAGTAGGCCAGAAAATCCGAGTGCTCATGCCAGTACTGGCGGTGCTGCTGGTCTGCTGCCTGGCGTTTATCGGCGGGCCTTTCCCGCGGGTCCTGAATCGACAGGGCGCTGACGATGGCCAAGATTTCCTGCACGCAGGCAAAACTTTCCGCCGCCAGTAACATCCGCCCCAGTTGGGGATCAATGGGCAGTTGGGCCAAACGGCGGCCAAGTGGGGTTAATCTATGGCGTTCATTGACCGCCTGCAAGGCCTGTAACAGTGTATAGCCATCGCTAATTAAACGGTGATCCGGCATATCGATAAATGAAAAGCGGCGCACATCGCCCAGGCGCAGTTGGGTCATTTTTAAAATCACCGACGCTAGATTCGTGCGTAAAATCTCCGGCTCGGTAAACTCGTCTCGCCCATTAAAATCAGCTTCACTGTAAAGACGAAAACACACCCCGGCACTAACGCGGCCACAGCGGCCTTTACGTTGATTGGCACTGGCTTGGGAGATGGGCTCGATGGGCAAACGCTGTACTTTAGAGCGAAAACTATAGCGGCTAATGCGGGCATAACCGGGATCAATCACGTAGCGAATCCCGGGCACGGTTAATGATGTTTCGGCCACATTAGTGGCCAACACAATACGACGGCCTTGGTGGACTTGAAAGATAGTATTTTGCTCCGCCAGGCTCAGGCGCGCATAGAGTGGCACTATTTGCAGGTGGGGAATATTGGCCCGCCGCAGCTGTAAGGCCGCTTGACGAATATCGCCCTCGCCGCTTAAAAACACCAGGATATCCCCCTGGTGATCAATCGCCATAATCTCATCAAGCGTTTGAATAATGCCCTCTATAATGGACTGGCCCGACTCAGCATCCAAGGGTCGGTAGCGCAGCTCCACAGGGTAGGTTCTACCCGATACCTCAATAATCGGCGCCCCATTAAAATGGCGAGAAAACTTGTCAACATCAATGGTGGCCGAAGTGATAATGACGTTTAAATCCGGGCGCTTAGGTAAAAGCGACTTAAGATAGCCCAACAGAAAGTCGATATTGAGACTGCGCTCATGGGCTTCGTCAATAATCAGGGTGTCGTAGCGATTGAGATAGGGGTCTTGTTGAATCTCCGCGAGCAAAATACCGTCGGTCATGACTTTAATCAGACTCGTGTCAGACACTTGATCGGTAAATCGAACCTGATAGCCCACCAAATAACCCAGAGAGGTATTGAGTTCTTCGGCTATGCGGCCGGCAACGCTGCGAGCGGCCAGGCGCCGGGGCTGGGTATGGCCGATAAGCCCTTTCACACCAAAGCCCTGCGATAAACATATTTTAGGGAGCTGGGTTGTTTTGCCCGAGCCGGTTTCCCCGGCAATAATCACCACCTGATGTTGCCCTATGGCGGCGGCAATCTGCTCACGCTTATCGCTAATGGGCAGCCCCTCAGGAAATTCAATCACAGGCAGCCGCGCCCGCCGCGCCTCTACTTTGGCAATGGATACGTGCAGACTCTCTGCCAGCGCCGCCAAGGCGGCATGATGCTCTACAGCCTTAGCTGTTTTTGCTGCCAAACGCTCACAATCACGACCCAAACGGTAACGGTCACGGCTGGCGACATTGGGCAGTATTGACTGGATATATTCGAGAGAGCAATGGCTGGAAGACACAGAGTGGCTGTTTATTGGGCTATTGAGGCTTTAAAGGGTGATTGGCTGGCGATTCATACGGTTAAACCAGGAACTATATAGGGGGAAATCATGCAAAACCTTAAGTACCTATAAC
>JBCBZU010000066.1:0-7944 GCA_039815165.1 Pseudomonadota bacterium | reverse complement strand
CTTTAATAAACCAAATTTTTTTACTATTGACTGCCTGAGTCGGGACTATGAGCCAAGATAAACAAAAGCAAGCGGTTGCCAAGGCGGCGATTGACTATATTCAACCGACATTAACAGTCGACTCGGTGATCGGGGTCGGCACCGGATCAACGGCTAACCGCTTTATCGACTACCTTGCCGAGATCAAAGATTTGTTTGATGGCGCCGTCGCCAGTTCGCAGTCAAGCGCAGTTCGCCTGAAGGGCCACGGAATTCCCGTTTATGACTTGAATATTGTCAATAATGTTGGCGTTTACGTTGATGGTGCAGATGAGTCTGATGCGAACTTATGCCTGATTAAAGGCGGCGGTGCGGCCCTGACCCGAGAAAAGATCGTCGCCGCCTGTGCTGATGAATTCGTCTGTATTGCGGATGCCAGCAAATGGGTGCAGGTACTGGGTAAGTTTCCACTGCCGGTTGAAGTGATCCCCATGGCCCGATCCTATGTCACAAGGGAACTGGTAAAGCTGGGTGGTAGCCCGGAATACCGTGCGGGGGTGATTACCGATAATGGCAACGAAATCTTAGATGTTCATGGTTTGTCGATTAATGATCCCAAGGCATTGGAAACCCGCATTAACCAGATTGTAGGTGTGGTGACAAATGGCCTATTTGCCCAGCGAGCAGCGGATGTGTTATTTCTGGGGAGGGATACCGGCGTTGAAAAATTAGTGCCAGCCTGACCTTAAAACACCAGCCAAAAAACGCGGGGGATGCCCGCGTTTTTTTAGCTGACGAGTAGTCATGTCAGAGGCAAAACCACCCTTTTAGCCAATAGTGACTCAGCGCTATCAGCTCAAGCATCAAGCGGCGGGATCTTTTGCGAGTTCTGCCCAATTAATGTCTCCGTCTTTGATATAGCTTTCTGGGTTTTCCAGCCAGCGATCATTAGCAGCCGTGCTGAAGTTTAAGAATAAACGGCCATCAATAATTTTCCAGAGTGTTGGTTTGGCGCTGACTTTTTTGTTGATACCTGCGGCAAATGCACAGTGACCATCATAGGCGGGCGCATACTTTGTGGGGTTGGCTAAAAATAGCGCTTTGTGCTCTTCGCTGGCAAATAGCCATTGAGCATTATTCCACTCAGCAGCAATGTTTTTGTCGCCTTTTGTTGCTTTGCCCACGGTAAAGTAGGCAACAGTATCATAACCGCTTACGGCATAGCCGCGCTTAATGTATTGCTCACCCCTAGGGGTGTCGCCCGCAAAACTTAGGCTTGCCAACAAGCTGAAGATAATACTGGTTAATATGGCTACAGTCGATACTCTCATATCAGTGTCCTCGTTAATGGTGTTAAAATAGATACTTTATTGACGATTGAGCGAGCCATAAAGTTCATTTTTTTTTCGCTCATCCTTTAGATAGAAATAATCTATCAATAGAACCAGGCGCGATGCTTGGCAATAACACACAAAGCAATTAACGCCAAAAAGGTAGGCGGGCCTCAGCCAGGGCTTGCTCCCTGCTCATGCCAATATCCACAAGTTGATTATCGCTGAGCTGTTTCAACTGTCGGCGAGTGTGCAGCCGCTGAACGTAAATAGAAATTTTGCCCAAGTTGATGTTTTCTTTCGCTTTATTTGCCCTCGCTGAGTAGTAATTGAATTGTGCTTTGTTGCTTAAGTAAATCATTTAAATCACCCTTTTAGGAATCAGTTTAATAACTTAGTATTGTTCGACAAAGGTGTTTTCGCAAACCGTATTTTCTTTTTTCGATTAGGATAATCTTAAGTGAGAATTAATCATCATTTAAAGTCCCTGCACTACTTTTATATCGTCGCCAGCAATATGAGCGTTAAGCAGGCAGCGAGTACTCTATTCGTCACCCAGGCGACAGTGAGCCAGCAAATTCGCTTGTTGGAAGAAGCCCTTGGCTTGCGTTTATTTGAGCGCCACCACCGCTCATTGTCACTGACAGCGGCTGGGGAACAGTTGCTTCCCTATGCCAAAGTGGCTTTTGAATCTTTAGATCGTGGTGTGGCGAAGCTCCTCAAAGATGATGACCCCAACAGTATTGCCATTACGGTCTTACCAAGCTTCGCGTCGAAATGGCTAATTCCGCGCCTGGGCGATTTTTACAAGCGCTATCCCCATATAGCGCTTAAACTGGTGATGACAGAGGCTCTGGAAAGCTTTAGCGGTTCTTCTTTGGATTTGGCTATTCGCTTTGGCAATGGGAATTATAAAGGCTTGATGGGCAAACACTTTCTGGCGGAGTATGTATATCCGGTGTGCCATCCCAACTACTTGCAGACTGTCGAAATCAACGACATCAATGATTTGCGCGATCAGCAGGTATTGGATGATGTTGAGGATAATCTGGCTTGGGACAACTGGCTGCAACAAAACAAGTTGGATAAAACCTTGTTTGCCGGGCGCATTCGCTTTGATGGATCGCACTATGTGATTGACGCTGCCCTTGCAGCCCAGGGTGTGGCCATGGTTCGTCATAGTTTGGCAGCAGAGTTTATTGCCCAGGGCAACTTGGTCAGATTATTTGGTGCCCCGGTAGCATTGGATCAGGCCTTTTATTTATGCGCGCCGGCTTATCATTTTCAGCGGCAAAAGGTGAAGTACTTTGTCGATTGGATTCAACTACAGGCAGCAGAATTTAAACAGCAGTATAGCCCTTTTTAGTTTTTACCCATTGCCTTTGCATAGCCGTCCAATGCCTTTTGTCTGGCAAACTTATAATCGATAACCGGTTGCGGATATCCGCAGTCTTCTCGCTGCTTGGAGCTTGGGTTGTGAATGGATTTTTTATCCAGCTCACTTAGTTCTGGCAGTAACTTTTTAATGAATTTGCCCTCGGAGTCAAATTTTTCTGACTGCCGCAGCGGATTAAAGATACGAAAATAAGGTGCGGCATCGGCACCAGTGGAAGCAGCCCACTGCCAGCCGCCGTTATTTGAGGCATAATCGCCATCCAACAGGTGTAGCATAAAAAACTGTTCACCTTTTCGCCAATCGATCAATAACAATTTGCTTAAGAAAGCGGCCACAACCATCCGTAAACGGTTGTGCATCCAGCCGGTTTGAATTAATTGCCTCATGGCCGCATCCACAATCGGAAAACCGGTCGTACCTGTACACCAAGCTTGCCAGTGGCGGTCATCATTTTCCCAGGGAATGGGCTTGGCCGTTGCCTTAAAGTTTTCTGACCGAGACAAATGAGGGTAGCAGCTGGTTAAATGGCGATAGAACTCCCGCCAAGTGAGCTCATTAACCCAACTATTATCCAGCCATTCAGCTGTGCATCGGCGAGCAGCGGCAATGCAGTGGCGCACGCTGACAGCCCCGCAGGCAAGATAGGGAGATAAGGTGCTGGTGCCGGCAATACTGGGAATATCCCGTAGCGCCTTATATTGGCTCAGGCTATTGGCGGTAAACTTGTCAAGACGTTTGTTAATTTCTTTTGTGCTCACAGGCCACAGGTCATCCCTATAGCTGTCGTTTAAAGTCCATATTTTTTCGATATCGTCACTGGCAATAGTTGTGTTTGTTTGTTTTCGAGGTGCGGATAGGGGTTCGATATCGACTAGATTAATTTGCTTGCGCCACTGCCGTGCAAAGGGCGAATAAACATGGTAGATATTACCTGTTTGTGTGCGTACGCTGCCTGGTTCATGGATAATATCCCCATGAAAGCGGTGTACAGCAATACTGTTGGCTTCAAAGAGAGTGCTGACTTGCTGGTCTCTTTGTTTTTCATTGAGCGGATACTCATGGTTGAACCACAGTCCTTCGGCGCCAATATCGATGGCCAGTGACAATAGTTTTTTATCAATGCCCTGGTAGTGTTTATGAGAGATAAGTTTTAGAGGGATATTCTTACTCTTAAGCTCTTTCGCAAGCTCTATCAGCCGCGCTCGCCACAGGGCGAGTTTAGCCGGGGCATCATCATGCGCTGACCATTGGTTGGGAGTCACCGTGTAGACACAGCAGGCGGGGCCAGATTGACGGGCGTGGAAAAGAGCGGGGTTATCATCCAGGCGCAGATCATTGCGCAGCCAAACTAAGTTCATTTAAAGGTCTTTTTTGTTTTGGTGGATTTGCTTACGAGTTTACAGCGGACTTAGATCAGCACAAAATTGACTATGGGCTGATCAGGCAGTCTGCTACAATGCCCACGCTTTAAAACACGCACTTGATTTAATGATCGCGCACGCCCTAGCCGCCGGAGCTTGATAAAGGCGGGTATTCTTTTTTGTCACATCGTAGTACACGGCGGTTCTCCTTGTTCCTTAAGCAGGATTAGACGCGCGAGCCTTGCTTATAAATTAAAAGCTGTTTTTAACTGCCATAAATTCTTTAATGACTATTTTTAAGGTTTACGCCCTCCATGGTTTCCATCTCTCTGGAAAAATCCAAAATTCGCTTTCTGTTGTTAGAAGGCGTGCACCAATCTGCGGTCAATACCTTAAAGGAGGCAGGTTACAGCAATATTGAGTATCTGCAAACGGCATTGCCAGAAGACCAATTGATCGAAAAAATCCAGGGCGTACATTTTGTGGGCATTCGTTCTCGTAGCCAGTTGACGCGCAAAGTGTTTGAGTGTGCGAATAAGCTGGTGGCGGTGGGATGCTTCTGTATTGGCACCAATCAAGTGGATCTACAAGCGGCTCAAGCAGCGGGTGTGGTGGTATTTAATGCACCTTACTCCAATACCCGTTCTGTTGCTGAGCTGGTGCTGGCCGAGGCAATTATGCTGCTACGGGGTATCCCCGAAAAACATATGGCCTGTCACCGAGGTGGCTGGCTTAAATCTGCTGTCGGTTCTTTTGAGGCAAGAGGAAAAACCCTGGGCATTATCGGCTATGGCTCCATTGGCAGTCAGGTGAGCGTTTTAGCAGAGGCCCTGGGTATGAAAGTGCGCTTTTATGATGTGGTGACCAAGCTGCCTCTCGGCAATGCCCGACAAGTGCGGGACCTCTACGCACTATTAGGCCTGGCCGACGTTGTTAGCCTGCATGTGCCCGAGAGCCCCTCCACCAAAGATATGATGGGCGCTAAAGAGATTGCTGCCATGAAATCCGGCGCCATTTTGCTCAATGCCGCTCGCGGTACTGTGGTCGATATCGAGGCTCTGGCAGAGGCGCTTAAGGATAAGCATTTATCCGGTGCGGCAATTGATGTGTTCCCGGTCGAGCCCAAAAATAATAATGAAGAATTTATCAGCCCCCTGCGCGGTATTGATAGGGCCATATTAACGCCGCATATTGGTGGTTCAACCCAAGAGGCCCAGGAAAATATTGGCCTCGAAGTGGCCGAAAAATTGGTGAAATACTCGGATAATGGCACCACCACCAGCTCAGTTAATTTCCCTGAGGTGGCTTTGCCGGAACATCCCGGTAAACATCGGCTTATCCATGTGCATAACAATATTCCCGGCGTTTTATCGGCAATTAATCATGTCTTTTCTGAAAATAACATTAATATTGCTGCCCAGTACTTACAGACCAATGATAAGCTTGGCTACGTGGTGATTGAAGTAGATGCAGACTATAGCGATATTGCTTTGCAACAACTCAAAAATATTGAAGGGACAGTTCGCTGTCGAGTGATCTACTAAGGCCTCGCTCTTAAGATCATTGTTTACCTTACTGCGTCTTGCCAATAACTAAGGAAATAATAAGGAAGTTTAGCGGATCATTATGGCCATAGTATTCAATGGGTTATAGTTGCACTGAGCTTCCCAAATTTTTGGTGTTGGGCAATTTCATGACTCTGAATATTCGCTATAAATTAATATTGGCTTTCGCGGCACTGTCGTTATTTGTGACAGCCATTGCCTTTGCCGCCATACTTTATAGCTTCCGTTCAGGTTTTATCGACTACCTCAATCAGGTGCGCTTTGCGGCATTGACCAAAGTGCATCAAAATCTTTCTGACAAAATTCAAACTCGACAACAATGGGATCTACTGCGCATTAGTCGACGCCACTGGCATTTCACCTTATTACAGTCGCTCAATGATCAACATGAAGATTTACTGCCACTGTTCCAAGCTCATCATGACGCCGGTTCTCGCGATTTTCGAGCCCGACGCGAGGGTCGTAAAAAAAGACTGCTGCCCGGTAAAAGATTTGTTCTGTTGGACGAAAATCAGCAGGTGATACACGGCCGCTATACATTGCCTGCGCAGTCATGGTTGCTGCCAATCAATGTCGAAAATAAACCGGTGGGTTATATTGGTCTCGAAAAACTAAAAGGTATCAATAGCAACCTTGAACAAGTGTTTGTTGGCCAGCAGACTCGATATTTTATTGTGATTGCAATTATGGCGTGTTTGTTGTCTTTAATTGTGGCATTTGTATTGGCTAAATGGATGGCGACACCATTGCAGACACTAGCCACTGCCATGAACCGTCTAATGCAGCGGGATTACGCCACAAAAGTGGATTATAGAGCGAATGATGAAATCGGCGTTTTATCGCAAGCATTTAATCAGTTGTCGAGATCCTTAGCTGAAC
The DNA here is from genome assembly GCA_039815165.1 of Pseudomonadota bacterium. Taxonomy (GTDB): domain Bacteria; phylum Pseudomonadota; class Gammaproteobacteria; order Pseudomonadales; family Cellvibrionaceae; genus CANLBN01. The sequence continues at coordinate 1,433 of JBCBZU010000066.1, read as the reverse complement.
ATGAACGCTCTCAACAGCAGTGGATCGCCGATATTTCCCATGAACTAAGAACACCGTTATCCACCCTTAAAGGAGAGCTGGAAGCACTGCAAGATGGTGTGCGGCCTCTTACCGCTGAAGGTATTTATTCACTTTATGAAGAAGTGTTGAGATTACAAAAGATAGTTGACGATTTACACCAACTTAGCTTGTCAGACTTAGGCGCAATAGGTTATCAATTTGATTCTGTGGAATTATGCCCTATTCTGGAAGACTTGATGGACCATTATCAAAGTCAGTTAAAGGATATAAATTGTGAATTAATCAATAACATAAACCATAGGGTTTACGCCGATAAAGATCGACTTTATCAACTGTTTGTAAACCTATTGCAAAACAGTATTCACTATACCGATAAGCCCGGAAATATCCGTATTACGCTGACAGAATATTCTTCAACAGAAATACAACTGTGTTGGGAAGACAGTGCTCCGGGTGTGCCCGTCAATCAACTCGAAAAAATATTTGAACGACTGTTTCGGGCAGAAAAATCACGCAATCGTCGGCAGGGCGGTAGTGGATTGGGCTTGTCTATTTGTAAAGCCATTGTCGATGCCCATGGAGGTCGGATTGATGCCGAACCATCGGCTTTAGGTGGCTTGACGCTGACGGTTTATTTACCGAAGGCAGCAATAGCGCCATGAGCCATACGGTACTGATCGTTGAGGATGAACCCAAATTAGCGGAATTACTGTCAGATTATTTGCAGCAGGCGGGAATGTCAGTTCATAAGGTGCTCTCTGGTGAAAAAGCGCTAGACTCAGTATTTGAGATAAGGCCCGATTTATTATTATTGGATTTAATGTTACCTCATAAAGACGGTCTCAGTATTTGTCGTGAGCTACGACAGTCGGAGATATTTCAGCGCTTACCTATTATTATCACAACCGCCAGAGTTGATGAAATTGATCGCTTGCTAGGCTTGGAACTGGGTGCAGACGATTATATTTGTAAGCCTTATAGCCCCCGCGAAGTGGTTGCCCGCGTTAAAGCAGTGTTAAGACGCCTTGATCAACCAGCGCAATTAATCAAAGCATCATCAATTTTATCTCTGGATGATAATAAAATGAAGGTCAGCATTAAGGGAGCAGCCCTAAATTTGACGGCTGTTGAGTATGCCTTGTTCAAATTATTAGTTGATAAACCCGGTTATATTTATTCCCGCTCTCGACTCATGGACAGTATTTATCGAGACTATCGGGTGGTTTCTGAGCGAACCATTGACAGTCATATCAAAAAAATACGCCAAAAAATAACGGCCGTCGCACCTGATCTTGAGCTTATAAGAAACAAGTCATGGACTAGGACTGAACTACTGCCACAGCGGTACCGCAGTACTCCTTAGAGGGTAGAACGTGCGACGCAGGTCTTCAGGTCTGAAAGAGAAACGGGTG
>JBCBZU010000058.1:0-8251 GCA_039815165.1 Pseudomonadota bacterium | reverse complement strand
CGCAATAATAAGTCGAATAATCGTAGTTCAGAGAGGTAACAGTGAGCAAGATACGGCGTATTGTAAGTAACGCTTTAGCACTGGTGCTAGTTGTTGTGCTCTCAGGCTGTGTACAAAGCCAGTCCTCGACCAGTCGTGTGGTTGATAAGCGCAAAGCTCTCGATAGTTATATTGCCCTGGCGGTTGCCTACCTACAGCAGGGCGATCGCGATGCCGCTCGCCGCAATTTCGAAAAAGCGCTGGAAATCGATAAAGGCTCGGCTGAGGCCCATAATGGCATGGGTCTTCTTTACAAACTAACGGGTGAAACAGCGCTGGCGGAGCAGTCCTTTCAGCGCGCAATAAAAGAAAATCGCAGCTTTACTCAGGCGCGACTGAACTATGGCGTTTTTCTCTATGCACAAAATCGCTTTGCAGAAGCCTACGACGCCTTTGAGGCAGCCTCAAAAGACCTCAGCTACAATCGCCGGGCACTGACGCTCGCCTATGTTGGGCAGACCGCGCTGAAACTCGGCGACGAAGCCAGGGCGGAATCTGCATTTGAACATTCTCTCAATATTGATAATACGCTTTCGCTCTCTATGATTGAGCTGGCGCAACTTTATTTTGATAAAGAAGATTACGCTCAATCCAAACGCTATCTGGATCAGTACAGCGCAGTCGCCAAGCCTTCCCCCAAAAGCTTGTGGTTAGGTATTCGTATTGAGCGGATATTTGGCAATAAAGACAAGGAGGCAAGTTATGCGCTGGCGTTGAGAAATCTACACCCCTACTCAAAGGAATACCTAGAATATAAAAACCTTAAAAACCAGCAGGTTCCTCGCAGTGAATAATAATAACCGCTCTTTGAATAACCAGTCGCCAGGAGAGCTTCTCAAAAAGCAACGCCAAACCTTGGGCAAAAGCGAAAGAGAAGCTGCTGATGCCCTGAAGATCTCAGTGCATCGCCTAAAAGCAATAGAAGCTGACGACTTTAGTGACTTTCCCTCCGAAACCTATGTTCGTGGTCATCTGAAAAACTATGGGCGTGTCCTCGGTCTCGATGAGGCCACCATTATCCAGGCATACAACGCTATCGCACCCCAGCAGGCGACCCAGGAAGAAATAGTCGGCAATCCAGACACCGATGTCAGTGCGACCAACAGCCATAAGCAATGGTGGTTGGTTTACGTGGTTTTAGTCGTCTTTGTACTGTTGTGGGTTTTATCTTATTGGATTTTGGGAACGCCCAATGATGACACCGCCTTCCCTGAGTCTCTGGTGAACGATGAGGCTGTGGTAGATAATTTTCAGGTCTTGGTGGAGCCGCAGAAACAGCAGCCTCTGGCACAAGAAAAGCGTTCAGCAGCAGGGGCTGGCGCAGAGCAGCTCTCTGTTGTAGCAAGTAAAATTGTCGCAAGTAAGATCACCGCAGCAGAGTTGGTTGGGGCTATTCAGGCAGAACAAGAGCAACAGTTGGCCCAAGCCACAGTCTCTGAGCCAGAGTCAGAATCAGACAGTTTAACCTTTGGTTTTGATAATGATTGCTGGCTTAAAGTCACCGATGCCAATGGAGACGTTATCTATAGCGGTTTGCAACGCTCGGGCAGTCAACTCACGCTTCGCGGCAGGGCGCCTTTTCGTTTAATTATTGGTAATGTTGAAGGAACCTCTCTGGTTTACAACGGCACCCCTGTTCAGTTGAGTGCTGAAAATGGTCGGCGCTCCGTGCGCTTACAAGTGGGCAGTTAACCCAATCACGTCGACATCCAAATCTCTACCTTCCCCACCCGGCAGTTACGCTATAATGTGCTCCCTGTAATTTATTTAAGGTTATTTGGCCTTGACAGTGTCCAATCAGAATCTTCATCAGTCGCAGATGATTGCCAAGCAGTCCACTAGACGGGCGGTTAAAGTCGGCCATGTCATTATTGGTGGTGGTCAGCCCGTGGTTGTTCAATCGATGACCAATACCGACACGGCTGATGCAAAAGCGACGGCCGAACAAGTGGCCGACCTCGCCCGTGCGGGGTCTGAAATTGTTCGCATTACCGTAAACAATGTGGCCTCTGCGATTGCCGTGCCAGAGATTGCTGAGCGCCTGGAGGCCATGGGTCTCAATGTGCCCTTGGTTGGCGACTTTCACTACAACGGTCACAAACTCCTGAAACAATACCCGGAGTGTGCCCGCGCACTGGCAAAGTACCGCATCAACCCCGGTAATGTGGGCCGGGGCCGCAAGCGCGATGACCAATTTGCGACCCTGATCGAGACCGCCATTGAGTACGATAAACCGGTGCGCATCGGCGTCAATTGGGGTAGCCTGGATCAGGCAGTGCTCGCCCGCCTGATGGACGACAATGCTAAGGCGAAAAACCCCCTTTCTTTGAAGCAGATACAGCATCAGGCCATTATTACCTCCGCCCTGGAAAGTGCCCGAATGGCGGAAGACATTGGTCTCGCCAAAGATAAGATTATTCTCTCCTGCAAAACCAGTGTTGTGCAGGATCTGGTCAACATTTACCAACGCCTTTGTGAATTAGACGACTATGCTCTTCACCTGGGCCTAACCGAAGCCGGCATGGGTTCGAAAGGAATAGTGGCGTCAACGGCAGCTCTGTCGCTATTGTTGCAGCAGGGTATTGGCGATACCATCCGCATTTCGCTGACGCCAGAGCCTGGACAAGCCCGCAAAGAAGAAGTCATTGTTGCTCAGCAAATTTTGCAGACCATGGGCCTGCGCTCCTTTACCCCAATGGTGGTTGCCTGCCCCGGTTGTGGGCGCACCACCAGTACCTATTTTCAGCAATTGGCCAAAGATATTCAAAACTATTTATTAGAGCAAATGCCCGTTTGGCGCAAACAGTATAAAGGTGTGGAGGACATGACCGTGGCAGTTATGGGTTGTGTGGTCAATGGGCCAGGAGAGAGCAAGCATGCCAATATAGGGATCAGCCTTCCCGGCACAGGGGAACAACCGGTTGCGCCGGTCTATGTTGACGGGGAAAAAGGCATCACCCTCAAAGGCGATCATATTGCAGAAGAGTTTCAAGGCTTGGTTGAGGATTATGTAAAGGCACACTATGCCGCTCACTAGCACCTGTCCATAACAAGCCGTTCATAAACAAGCCGCCAAGCGCGTGTAGTCTCCCGCTCCCCACTATAAACTTTTGTGTTAGCTGTCAATTTACCCAATTTCCCCTATAATGCCTCCCCCTTTTCAGCATAAATGCATTAAACCAGCCTATGGTATCTAAGATCCAAGCCATTAGAGGCATGAATGACCTGTTGCCGGAGGCGTCTTGCGTTTGGCAATACCTGGAGTCACAAGTAGCGTCCTGTCTGCACGCCTATGGTTTTCAGGAGATTCGTTTTCCCCTTGTAGAAAAAACCGAACTGTTTAAACGCTCCATCGGTGAAGCCACGGATATAGTCGAAAAAGAGATGTATACCTTTCTCGACCGCAACCAAGAGAGTTTAACCCTGCGACCAGAGGGCACCGCATCCTGCGTGCGTGCCTGCGAACAGCACGGCTTGCTCTATAATCAAATACAAAAGCTTTGGTATGCCGGTCCAATGTTTCGCTATGAGCGCCCACAAAAAGGGCGCATGCGGCAGTTCCACCAAGTGGGTGCTGAGGTGTTCGGTTTGCACGGACCGGATATCGATGCTGAACTGCTATTGATGACGGCCCGCTTGTGGCAGAACTTAGGCATTGCCGATGCCCTAACGCTGGAGATTAATTCCCTGGGCACTGCGCAGTCGCGCAAAGTCTTTCGCGAGGCCTTAATCGCCTATTTACAGACGGTCAAAGGGCAATTGGATGAGGACAGTAAACGTCGACTGGAGAGCAACCCATTGCGCATTCTCGACAGTAAAAGTGAATCGACCCAGGCCTTGTTGGAAAGTGCCCCTAAGCTGTGGGACTTTATGGATGCAAAAGCCCGGCAGCACTTTGACCAGCTTAGGGCGATTTTGGATCAGGCAGGTTTAGCCTATAGCGTTAATGAGCGTTTGGTACGCGGCTTGGATTACTATGGCTACACGGTTTTTGAATGGAAAACCCAGGCCCTGGGTGCCCAAGGCACTGTTTGCGGTGGTGGGCGCTACAATGGTTTAGTAGAGCAGTTGGGGGGCAAACCCACGCCAGCGGCCGGTTTTGCCATGGGCATAGAACGACTGATACTAATGTTGCAAACCCTCGGTAAAATACCCAAAGACTTAGCCGCTGCCCCCGATATTTACCTGTTATCCCTGGGCGATGTCCAGCCCTATGTCATGGCCTTTGCAGAACAATTGCGTGAGCAATGTGCTGATTTGCGTTGTCTGACCCATTGCGGTGGCGGCAGCTTTAAATCGCAGATGAAAAAGGCGGACAAAAGCCAAGCGAAAATCGCCTTAATTATTGGCGAAGATGAGGTCTCTCAACAGACCATCACCATTAAACATCTTCGTGAACAACAGGCGCAGCAAACCCTGGCCCTTGCGGATGCTATTCGCTATCTAAAAACCCATACATTCTAGTAGGAGCAAACCTCTGTGGCAGACAATTTAACCGATCAAGAACAGTTACAGGTATTGAAAAACTGGTGGAAGGAAAATGGACAAACCATTGTGATTGCCATTGTGTTGGCAGCTTCTGCCTATTTTGCCTGGCAGTGGTGGACCCAATACCAAAAAGACTATGCCGATGAAGCCTTTTCGCTTTATATCGAGTTGACCGAAACCCTTGACGGGCCAGACCAGCAAGCGCTTAGCGATGAAAAAAAGCGTACGGCTAACTTCCTCATCTCGCAACTGCAAGATCAATACGGCGCTAGCTTCTATGCGGCGGCGGCGTCTTTGTTACAGGCTAAACTGGCTGCTGATGAAGGTGAGCTGGATGAAACTGAAATCGCACTGACCAGGGCAATAGCGCTGGGTGATGACAGTGTCGATGTGATTGCCAGGCTGCGGTTAGCGCGCGTGCATTTAGCCCAGGACAAACTGGATCAGGCGCTATCCATGGCCACTTATCAGAATGACGATGAGTTTACAGGCCTTTATGCCGCCACAAGGGGCGATATACTCTTGGCCAAAGGCGATAAACCCGGCGCGCAGACGGCCTACCAGATGGCCCTGGATGCTTTCGGTGGAGACAATCAACTGCAACGGCGTCTCATTGAAATCAAGTTGTCAGATCTGGTGGCGAGAGATTAATGCGGTTATCGGTTGTACTGCTGCTTATGAGCAGCCTGTTACTTGGATGTTCAAATAGCGCTAACAAGGACGATAAACCCAACGAGCTATTGCCTTTGAATAAACAAGTGCTCGCCCAAAAGCGTTGGCGGGCGACGGTGGGATCTGGGCTTGGCAAGGTCTATCGGGTGATGCCGCCGGCCATCGACAGTAGCAGTGTGTATGCCAGTGACTATCGCGGTCGGGTATTTGCCTTTGACAAAGACAGTGGCAAACAGCGCTGGAGGAAGTCCCTGCGAATGGCGCTTGCCGCCGGGGTGAGTGCCCGCGGGGACCAGGTGCTGGTGGCCTCATTGGATGGTGATATTGTCGCTCTAAATAAAAGCACAGGTGAGATTAACTGGCAGGTCAATGTCACCAGCGAAATTCTGGCGCCACCCCAAACCAACGGTCCCGTTGTCGTTGTACAAACCAATGATGGCAAACTCCTGGGTCTCGACTCCAAGGATGGCAAGACCCTGTGGACCTATTCCACTCAGTTACCCGTACTAACCTTGAGAGGCACGGCTGCGCCACAGGTATTGGGCCCCAACGTGGTTGCCGGCTTTGCCAATGGCAAGATAGCCGCACTGTCGGCTGTCGATGGGACTTTATACTGGGAGCGGCGGGTGGCTCGACCACAGGGGCGATCAGATATTGAACGCGTGGTCGACATTGATGGCACCCCCATTGTCGACGGCAGTACGATTTATACCACCAGTTACAATGGCACTTTGAGCGCTCTTTCTCCCCGTGGGCAAATTCTGTGGTCACAACCGACCTCCAGCCACAATAGCCCACTGGTTATCGATGGCACTGTGTTTGTCACTTCGGCGGAGGGTCGAGTAGAGGCTTTTGATGCCAGGACCGGTCGCTTTCTTTGGGAAAACATTGCCTTGTTTGGCCGTAAACTGTCGGCCCCTCAAAATCTATCGGGCTTTTTAGTGACCGCTGACTACCAAGGTTATGTGCATATTTTTGACCCTGAGGTCGGCGTTGTTTTGGAGCGCATCCGGATTGACCGCAAAGGCATTCGATCGCCCATGGTTGCGGATGGTACTCACCTCTACGTACTGGGTAATGATGGTAAATTGGCGTCTATTGCGGTCTACTTGGGTGTTCTTCAAGCGACGCCAACAAAACCAGAGAAGGATAGCTAGTGGTGCTGCCTGTTATTGCCCTGGTTGGTCGACCCAACGTGGGCAAATCCACCTTGTTTAACCAACTTACCCGTAGCCGTGATGCTTTAGTGGAGAACCACGAGGGGCTTACCCGCGATCGCAAATACGGTGAAGCCAGCTGGGATGATCGACGCTTTATATGCATTGATACCGGCGGTTTGACCGGGGATGAAGCCGGCATTAATGGCGCTATGGCTGAACAGTCCTTATTGGCCATTAGCGAGGCCGATCTTATTTTATTTCTCGTGGATTGCCGGGCTGGACTCAGCGCCGTAGACCAACATATTGCCCGTTACCTGCGCACCACCGGCAAAACCGTTTTTCTGGTAGCCAACAAGATTGATGGTGGCGATCATGAGCTGGTGGTTGCCCCTTTTTATGAATTGGGCTTTGATCGCCTACACCCCGTTACCGCCACACACGGTCGGGGCGTGCGCTCCCTAACTCAGGCCATTGCCGAGGCCCTGCCGCAAGCAGCGGACGAGCCACAGCAGGCGCAACATTCGGGTATTAAAATCGCTGTTGTCGGCCGCCCCAATGTGGGCAAGTCAACTCTGGTCAATCGCCTGCTTGGCGAACAGCGGGTAGTGGTCTACGATATGCCGGGCACCACCCGCGATAGCATCTATATCAATTACACTCGCCACGATAAAGCCTATACCTTAATCGATACCGCCGGCATTCGTCGCCGCAAAAATATTAAACAAAGCCTTGAGAAGTTTTCCATCGTTAAAACCCTGCAGGCGATTGAAGACGCCCATGTGGTGATTTTGTTAGTGGATGCCCGCGAGGGAGTGGTCGATCAGGATCTGCATTTGATGGGGCATGTGATTGATGTTGGTCGCGCATTGGTGCTTGCCTTGAATAAATGGGATGGCCTGGAACAAGCAGTAAAGGAATACACCAAAAACGATTTACAGCGGCGCCTTCGGTTTGTGGATTTTGCGGATGTTCACTTTATTTCTGCGCTTCATGGCACCGGGGTAGGCCACCTGTACGAGTCCATTGAGCAGGCCTATAAAGCCGCCACTGATCGCTTCTCCAGCAACTATCTCACTCAAGTATTGCAAATGGCGGTAAGCGAACACCAGCCGCCAATGATTAGGGGGCACCGCATCAAGCTGCGCTACGCCCACCCCGGTGGCCACAATCCGCCCATTATTGTGATTCACGGCAATCAAACCGATGAAATCCCCGGACACTATATTCGCTACCTGGAAAAAACCTTTCGACGTGCCTTAAATCTCCACGGTACGCCGGTTCGCATACAGTTTAAGTCCCCAAATAACCCTTACAATAATAAAAAAGCAAGTGGCCGCAATCAGGCGAGAAAGCGAAGGATTGCTGAGAATAAACCGAGGCGTTCGCGGCGAAAGAAGACCTAAGCGTCTATAGCTGTATGCTTGTTAACTCCACCTTTGTGCATTCCCCGCCGCGGTCTATCAGGCGTACCGCCATGCGTTTGGCTTTGTGTTCGCAAATGCCCACATTGCGACGGGCCTCTAACAATTGAGTCACACCCATACCGCCCCGCTGATAAGTCACCTTACACGGCAGGCCCTGGTGACTGGCTCCATAGTGGATATTAATCATATGCAGGTCACGCTTGACTTGGCAATGATAGCCTGGCGTATTCATGCTTACCGCCAGGGGATTGTTGACTAAGGCTTGGGAGTTGGGTACGAGAAAAGCAGCCACTAAATACGGCAATTGGCTTATAGTCCGCATGGAATACCTCTTGATAGCAAATGACAGCAAGAATCAGCTCGGTGATCTGATTCACATTTGAACCTAAAAACCTCCGTTGAAGACAACATTTGGGCTTGAGAGATAAGGCCACAACACAAGCTGTCTCTTTGAAAACACTCCGACTG
>JBCBZU010000219.1:0-4554 GCA_039815165.1 Pseudomonadota bacterium | reverse complement strand
GTGAGTTAATTGCTGAGATAACTGTCGAGATAGTAATGGTTAAGGCAAATTGTTTATAAAACTGGCCCGTCAAGCCAGACATAAATGCCGCTGGAACAAAAACAGCAATCAATACCAGAGTGATGGCAACAATCGGACCGGTGACTTCTGTCATCGCCTTTTTTGTGGCAGAGACCGGATCCAGCCCTTCTTGAATATTGCGCTCAACATTTTCTACAACAACAATAGCATCATCAACGACAATACCGATGGCGAGTACTAAACCAAAAAGTGACAGCGCATTTAGACTAAAACCGAGCAAGTGCATTATGGCGAGCGTGCCAACAAGTGACACAGGCACCGCCACTAAAGGAATAATGGAGGCGCGCCAGGTTTGTAAAAACAGGATTACGACTAAAACCACCAGCGCGACTGCCTCAAGCAGCGTGGTTAATACCGCATCAATTGATCCGCGAACAAAAACTGTTGGATCATAAACAATGCTGTAATCGACACCGTCAGGAAAGATTTGCTTGAGCTCTGCCATGCGTGCGCGAACATCTTCAGAAATTTTTATGGCATTAGAGCCTGGCGCTTGAAAGATAGGAAGTGCGACGGCGGGTTTATTATCCAGTAGTGACCGCAATGCATAAGCACTAGCGCCTAATTCGATACGCGCTACATCACTTAAGCGTGCAACGGCACCATTTTCATCCACTTTGATAATAATATTTGCAAATTCTTCTTCAGACGTTAAACGCCCCTGAACATTGATTAAAAGTTGAAAATCATTGTCGCCAGTCGGTTGTGCGCCGAGTGAACCAGCCGCCGCTTGTTGATTTTGCTCGCGAATCGCATTGGCAATATCACCGGGGTTTAATCAAAGGTTGGCAACTTTTTCGGGGTCGAGCCAGACGCGCATTGAAAACTCACCAGCGCCAAACAATTGCACATCACCCACACCATCGATACGCGCTAACTCATCTTTAACATTCAGGCGAGCATAGTTTGACAAATACAACATGTCGTAACGATCATTTGGCGATGTAATATGAACCACCATAGTTAAATCAGGTGACGATTTTTGCGTAATCACACCCAGGCGCTGAACCTCTTGAGGCAAACGAGGCAGCGCGCGGTTAACGCGATTTTGTACAAGCGTTGTCGCTTGGTCTGGGTCTGTGCCAATGGCAAAAGTTAAGGTTAAGGTCATGCGGCCATCGCTAGTGGCTTGCGATGACATATACAGCATATCCTCCACACCATTAATTTCTTGCTCTAGTGGTGAGGCAACGGTTTCAGCAATAACTTTTGGGTTGGCACCTGGGTAGCTGGCAGTAACAACCACTGTAGGCGGTACTACATTGGGGTATTCAGTAATGGGTAATTTGTTGAGCGAAAGTGCACCAGCGATAAAAATCATTAGCGATAGCACACCGGCGAAAATAGGGCGCTGTATAAAAAAGTTTGAAAAATTCATCTTAGCCTCCTACAACATTATCGGATGATGCAGGGGAAGTGAAATCACTGGCGTTGTTGTCACTCGCTAACGCGGGTGAATGACTGGCATCGATAGCACGTTGTTGATCGCGCAAAGCCGCGAGATTTGCGTCGCTCGTCATTTTGGTGTTAACAGGATTGACGATAGTGCCGGGGCGAACCCGTTGTAGGCCATTTACAACAATGGTTTCTTCAGCCGTTAATCCTGATTTGATAATACGCAAGCCATTGATTTTTTCGCCGAGCGTAACCGCGCGGTACGTCACTTGATTATCCGCATTAAGCACCAAAACAAATTTATTATTGAGGTCGGTGCCAATCGCTTTATCATCAATCAAAATACCTTGGTAGCTTGCGCTGCCTGCCAGTTTAATGCGTGCGAATAAGCCGGGGATAAATTCGCTATCGCTATTATCAAAAACGGCACGGCCGCGAATAGTACCACTGCTAGGGTTAATTTCATTATCCACAAAATCAATATGGCCTTGGTATGGGAAGTCGCTATCGCTGGCCAGCCCCATAAATACAAGGTTTTTATGGGTGCGAGCGCTTGGACGCTCGCCAGCTTTGGCGAGTTTGACATAGTTGAGATAGGTTTGCTCATCGGCGTCGAAGTAGGCATACACCTTGTCTGTAGAGACCAGGCGAGTTAGCACAGATTGACCGGCCGCTACATAGTTGCCTGCGGTAATCAGCGCGCGCGAAACACGACCGGTTATCGGGGCGTCTACTTGTGTATAGCTTAATTCTAGTTTGGCTAAATCCAATGAGGCTTTGGCTGACTTGGCGCCCGCTTCGGCTTCTCGCAAGCGGGAACGGCGGTTATCCAGTAACTCCACAGCGATTGCAGCGCGAGCGATTAACTTTTCTGCGCGCTCAAACTCAGATGCTGCAAGCTTAAGTTTGGCCATGGCCGACTGCCATGCCGCTTCACGACGCTCGACTTCAGCCTTAAAAGAGCGGTCGTCAATAACAAACAGAGGATCACCGGCATTCACAATATCGCCTTCTTCGAAGGATACGCGTTCGATATAGCCCGAGACTCTAGGGCGAAGATCAACCGTTTGCGGTGCTTCTAACCGGCCGGTGAAGGTATCCCATTCGGTCAAACGCTCATGAAGAACCTCAGCAACGGACACTTCAGGTGCGGCAGGGATTGGGGCAGTGGACTCATTGCTGGTGCCACAGGCACTAAGAATGGCGGCCAGGGAAATCAGCGCAAGGCTCTTGATTGGCTGGGATAGTTTCATCATTTTGCTCCTCAACAAAAATTGGGTGTGAGGGCAGTATGGTCTTGGCGAACGCATAAGTAAAATTATATAATCGTATGTTATACATCATTATTTTGAATGCATTAAGGATATCGCTAAACGATCGCGGAACAAGATAGTTTTTAGAGGTGCCCTGAAATGAATAAACCACGAGCCCATACCATGCGAACACACGATTTAGGCCTACTAATGATATTTGATGCCATTATGACTGAGGGTTCGATCACCCGGGCGGCAAAGCGATTGGCACTTACCCAACCAGCCGTCTCTAATTCAGTCGCGCGTATGCGCACCATCTGGAAGGACGAGCTCTTCGTTAAAGAAGGCCGCAATATTCAGCCAACACTGTTTGCGCAAAATTTATGGTCGCAGATAAGAGAGCCGATACAGGTTCTCAATAACGCCGTTGAGCCCCATCAATTCGACCCCGCTACATCGACAAGAACCTTTAAGCTGGCGATCCCCAATGCGGTAGTCGATATTGCCTGGCAGCCACTGCGTGCCATTATCGAAGCCGAAGCGCCGAATATTAATATTCACGCTGTGCCCTATACCATCGTCAACGGAGAGCAGGTGCTGATTGATGCCGAAGTCGACCTGATGATTGGCACGGGTAATCTCAATTCCGTGGTGATTCATGGCCAATACCTGTTTACCCCCGAATATGTTTGCATCATGCGTAAAGGTCATCCGCTGGCTAAACCCACTATGACTATTGACGAATTTGTTGATGCCCCGCACTTGCTGGTTTCGCTCTCGGGGGATGTTACCGGGATTACAGATCAAATACTGGCACAGCAGGGCAAACAGCGCCGTATTGCCATGTCGGTGAATCACTTTGCAGTAATGCCCAGCTTGGTGGAAAGCAGTGATTTAATTGCCGTGGTCCCGCCAACAGCGGTGGAACAGGCAATTTTTAATCGGCAGGTTGCTGCTGTAAAACCGCCTTTCCCAATCCCTGGACCTCAAGTCAGCAGCTTTTGGCATAAAAGACAGGAAAAAGATGGGGGTTTAATGTGGTTACGCGTTCATGTGAATAAAATTATTCAAGAGCATGCGATCAATCACTATGCTAAGCTGAAGCAGTATCTTATCAGTGAGTAACGCTTTCATAACTTCACGCTTGGCAAGCTGTCTTACACTCACTGTATTCACAGCAAAATTGCTGCTGCCATGGTCAATATGCAAGCCCAGGAACCAAAAAATACCAGCGTTCTCAATACAGGTATCCCAAAGGCATAAATAATGGTGTAGGCCAATCGTGACCAAAAAAACAATGTGCAGGCCATTACTGTGGCTTTGCTGTGAATATCCGCCAGGTGGGCAATAAAAACAAATATCGCAAATACCACCAAGTTCTCAACCGCATTGTAGTGAGCGCATTTAAGGCGCTGGGCCCAAGGGGCAATGGGTTTGGGGTCGGCGGGGTAACCCATGGCATTTACCAAACCACGAACAAGGATTAGATTTACAATATAAGGAAGCCACATAACAGTGGACAATAAAGCCGTGAGGGCCAGCCATTTGAGTTCAGGGGTCATAATATTGCCTCTTGTCTTTTTATTTAACCTCAGCGTGCTATCCACTTCCGACAAAGTATTTTAAACACTTATAGACGGGGAGTTAAGCAAACAGCAAATGAATTATAGATACTTTTATACCCTATTCCAGAGAATGAGGATAAATATTTAATTAATTATCGGACACACTGTCACAGCAATCACTGTTGCCCCGCTTGGATTCTACGATGTACTAACGGGGCACCTTCATCGGCAAGTCCGCGGCCTTCGCTGAACGTGACGGC
>JBCBZU010000343.1:0-3062 GCA_039815165.1 Pseudomonadota bacterium | reverse complement strand
GAGTTGATGGAAAGCGAATTTTTTGGGCATAAAAAAGGCAGCTTTACCGGGGCGCATCAAGACAAAGAGGGCCTGTTTCAAAGCGCAGCAGGCGGCACTCTGTTTCTCGATGAAGTCGCCGACCTTCCGCTGGAGATGCAGGTCAAACTATTGCGCACGATCCAGGAGAAAAGCATTCGCCCCATAGGGGCACAACAGGAAATCCCTGTGGATGTACGCATACTCAGTGCAACCCATAAAGACTTAAGCAATGCGATACAAGAAGGGGTTTTTAGGAATGACCTTTACTATAGAATTAATGTCATCGAAATAAAAGTTGCTCCCCTACGTGAGCGCTTGGAGGATATTCCGGGCTTAGCCCAGGCACTTTTGACAAAAATTGCCGCAAAAAATGCGGTTCAAACCGCTGAAATTGATCAAAGTGCTATCGATTTATTACTGACTTATTCGTTCCCTGGTAATGTGCGGGAGCTGGAAAATATTTTGGAGCGCGCTTGTGCGCTCTCTTCAGGCGAGCGCATAGCAAGCCACGATTTACAGCTACAAGCTTTTCCACAGGACGGCGCTGCTGATAGATTCACCACCCCGATCAACGACTCATCCACGGCCGACACCCACAACGACACCATCGCTTACAAGCCTGAAAAAATGTCAATTGATGAATATTTAGCAGGGGTGGAAAAAGACATTATTCTAAAACATTTAGAGCAGCAGCGCTGGAATAGAACAACAACAGCCAAAGTACTGGGCATTACTTTTCGCTCTCTACGCTATCGGCTTAAAAAATTAGGGATTGACGATGACGTCTAAATAACAGATCATAGGCGCTTAATAAAAGCGCACCAAGGAAGGGGCAAATAATGAAAAGCACAACACCTAATGGATTTACACTTCTTAATCTTCTAACCGCCATTGTTATTATTTCACTACTGGTGTCCACAGGCATGCCGGCAATGTCTGGTTTTATTGCTAACAATCAAGCCAACAGTGTTTATCAACGACTATTTAGTCTGGTTCAGTACACCCGCCTGGAGGCCGTCAGCTATCGCTCGCAAGTAATACTTTGCCCAAGCCATAATCGTCAACACTGCATCAATGACTGGAATCAGGAACTCATGATATTTGTCGACAGCAATGATGATGAAGTCAGAAATGGCGATGAAAAAATACTGAGAATAGATTCTCCCATTGGTAAACACGCTGAGCTCAAATGGAAGCCGTCTGGAAGCAAGCGCTATATAAGATTTAATCAATCAGGGGAAACCAGAAACCAAAACGGCCGATTAACTTATTGCTTACACAGGGGAGAACAAACCTTTGCACGACAAATTATTATGTATCGTAGCGGCCGCGCAAGAAAAGCCTCTATAGAAGAGGCAGAGAAACAGTGCTAAGTTGTACTTGTCAGTGCTTAACGCCAACACTCAGCAATGGTACCGGTCACAGGAGCGGATAAACCCCTAAGGCCGGTATTGGTTAGCGTTAAATTTGAACAGGCACGATCTGCCCAGCCTTCTGCTGCCACTTCTATGGTGAAGGTGGTATCGGCATTAGCGGTGGCAACGGTGGCTCTACAAAAGCCATTTTCACTTTGGTCGCCGTTGGGCATATTTAAATTGGCCACAAAGGTGGCGGCGGGAGCATAGTTGCTGTTTTGGGTAAAAAACCGCTCTTGTCTGGAGGCAATATCAAGCACAAAACCTTTACACTCTGCCCGCCGTCCATCTTGAATAAACGACTGGTACGAGGGCACCGCCACCGCCGCCAGAATCGCGACAATAACAACGGCAATCATTAGTTCAATCAGGGTAAACCCTTTAGCATTCTGCATAAGCACACAACCTTTTTCTGGTGTTAGTCAGTTTTGTCACTAACGTATAATAGACCAACTCTTTCTACCGGCATCAATTGGGGTGAGCACCTCAATGTGTCGGCTAAATGTTCCCGTCTCGTTAGAAATAACCGCATCGAGATCGCCATCACTACCAATTGTAGTACCAAAGCCCACGGAATTGCCTATATCAAGGACTGGACTACTCGTGTCAGCTTCGCCATCATTATCGGAATCATAAATGGGAAAGCTCGATTCGGTGCCGTTAAGTGCATCGAGTGCTATCAAATAGTTGTCGTTGTCCGGGGTACAAATCAAGCCCGCATCGGGCACGGTGGCCGAGAAGAAGATAAGCTCGCCCAATATTAAGGGATTGATTATTACTCTTGCACCCGAGCTTATTTCTACGGTGTTATTAAGGTCAATATACCAGCCATAGTCGCTGCCAGGGCCAGTGCCATAAGTCACGCTGGAAGTGCGGCTTAGCCCGATAGTACCGGCAGAGTTTACAAAACTTTGGGGCTCTAAATTCGAACGGGTTAGAGTGGTAGCGCTACCTGTATCCCACACGGCATAAAACGCTTGATCATCAAAGTCGACATTATCGCCCTCAGCGATATATTGCCCCGTGCCGAAATAGACCAAAACATTGGGCGCCGTGGTAAAAGAACGCTGGGTGGGGTGACCAATAAGTTCAGGTTTTGTGGTAATCGGCTGACGATCAGCAATATTACAAAGACCTGTAAAACTCAAGCCACCGCGACAGGCAGCAAATAGCTGGGTGATATTGCCGGCATTGTCCCAATCCGCAGCATTGGTACTGCTGACGTCAAATACCCACATATTACCGTGAAGATCACCGGCATAAATCCGATCCACCACAAAGTCACCATCGAGATCCGCTAGCTCTGGCTCGGAAAGACCATTACAATCACTGGCCACAGATAAGCATGAATTAGCGTTGTTGTTACCAATACCCGTAGACAGTTCTATAAAACCACTACCATCCAGGTAAATAATAAATAGTCGGGCATCGCCGTCGCCATCGGTGTCGGTGGCACCGTCACCGTCGGCATTGTAGCCATTGGGTACAATGGCAGCCCACTTGCCATTGCGCATTTTCCCTATTTGCGGGCGGCCATCCAGCATTTTGCGCCGCAACCGCCTCAAGGTGCCCGAAGAGGTGGGCAACGCCCTCTCCTACTACGACTACACGTTCCTCTCCGAAATT
>JBCBZU010000479.1:0-1900 GCA_039815165.1 Pseudomonadota bacterium | reverse complement strand
CCCGATAAAGTCGTTGCTATTGGCGCTGCGATTCAGGCCGATATCCTGGTGGGCAATAAACCTGATAATGACTTACTATTACTGGATGTGGTGCCGCTCTCACTCGGTGTTGAAACCATGGGCGGCCTGGCTGAAAAGCTGATTCACCGCAATACCACAATTCCCGTCACTAAAGCCCAAGAATTTACCACCTTTAAAGATGGCCAAACGGCAATGTCTATTCATGTTGTGCAAGGTGAACGGGAGTTGATCAGTGACTGTCGATCACTGGCACGTTTTGAATTACAGGGCATTCCCCCCATGGTTGCGGGTGCGGCTCATATTCGTGTGACCTTTCAGGTGGATGCCGACGGTTTGTTAAATGTGACGGCGGCAGAAACCACAACCGGTGTCCAGGCAGCGATAGCGGTCAAGCCATCCTATGGTTTGAGTGATGATGAGATAGCCAATATGCTGCGGGAGTCCTTCACCCATGCCAAACACGATATCACAGCAAGGGCGTTAAGAGAGCAGCAGGTCGACGCAGAACGATTAATACAAGCACTGAGCAACGCCTTGAAAAGTGATGGTGAGGCACTACTAAGTGAAGCCGAGTATCGAGAATTGGAATCGGCAATTGCCCAGTTAAACCTTGCCCACAAGGGCAGTGATACAGAACTGATTCGACAGCAAGTGGAGCGCGTGAGCGCCTTGTCTGATCACTTCGCCGCAAAGCGAATGAACAGCCATATTAAACAGGCGCTTGCCGGTCATCATCTCCAGGACTTTGATACCTAAGGGTAAACCTGGACTAGATTAAGTAAAGAGCGAACAGAATGCCAAAAATTATTTTTCTTCCCCATGAAGAAATTTGCCCAGAAGGCGCCGCTTTTGACGCAGAGCCAGGTCAAAGTGTGTGTCGTGCTGCCTTAGACAATGGCATTCATATCGAGCACGCCTGTGAAATGAGTTGCGCCTGTACAACATGCCATGTTGTGGTACGAGAAGGCTATGACTCTATGGCAATGCCCGACGAGCTCGAAGACGATTACCTGGATAAGGCCTGGGGCCTGGAGCCTGAATCACGTTTAAGCTGTCAGGCCATTGTGGGCGATGAAGACTTAGTGGTGGAGATCCCCAAATACACCATCAATATGGTGTCTGAAAATCATTAAGCCCGGTAATCACTGCAAACCTTTGGGAGTATAAGATGTCGTTGAATTGGACCGACGTTCAAGATATCGCCATTGAACTGGCGGATACTAAAACCGATATTGATCCTCGTTTTGTTAATTTTGTGGATCTTCGTCAATGGGTGATGGACTTGCCCGACTTTGATGATGTGCCGGAGCGCTGTGGCGAAAAAGTGCTTGAAGCGATACAGGCCGCCTGGATTGAAGAGCTAGACTAGATCTAAAAAGTCAGTCGTATCCTCAACTGACTTTTAGGTGTAAGGGCTGAGTTTAAACAATAAACCCTATATTTGCCAAGTGAATTCGCCATGCATTCTTCATGCTTTTAAGCAAGTGATACAATCGGGTTTGAATTTTCGCTAACCTGCAAATTGGTAGGGTTGAATGCCCGCGACACCCGGTTTAAATTTCAGTATTGCACTTGAAAGAGACACATTGCGTCGGGTTCGGGTAAGGTCTTCACTGCCGGCAGTGACTAAAAATAGGGTGTCCATATCCTTGCCACCAAAGGTACAATACTTTACGCCAGGGGCAGAAACCTTTATCTTTTCTATAAATCTCCCGCGTCGATTGTAACGTCTCATACAACCGGCGGCGCGGTGACATACCCTATCTTTATAAGCGGGAAAGAAACCGAACAAAAATCGCTTAAAATCTAGTTTTTCTAGCTCAATGTTTTGATATTCAGGTAAGAGTCTCAAATACTCATCCATAAAGTATTCCAAACT
>JBCBZU010000187.1:0-5090 GCA_039815165.1 Pseudomonadota bacterium | reverse complement strand
TGTGCTCTACCAACTGAGCTATTCCCGCATAGGCCGCTGGTGCTAACGGCTGAAAATGGCGTCCCCTAGGGGGTTCGAACCCCTGTTCTCGCCGTGAAAGGGCGATGTCCTAGGCCACTAGACGAAGGGGACAGGACTTTGACTCGTACTGCTGTCAAAAGAGCTGCGCATTCTATGTACCCGGGGTCTTGCTGTCAACACTTTCTGGGCTTGATTGAGGCAAAAGTACCGAATATTTGCCCCTGTATGCCCAAGCCCAACAAAAGCGCAGGCTTAATCTCTAAGTTATTGAATAATCAAGAGTAAATGATTGATTTCAAAATACCATCAAAGTCACAGAATCCGTATTTAGGCGACAGCAAAGACGAGATTTTGAAAATACCGTCTATACTCAACTAAAGGGGCCGTATTAGGCTGGCTATAACGAGGCTGTTTTATTCATGACTCAAGTGTACATCATCGCAGGCGTCATCATCTTGATCGCGGCGTCAATTTGCTTGGTTTTTATAAAGCAGACCATTACAAAACGCAAAAAAGAAAAAAAGCGTTTACACCGAGCACTGGATAAGCGCGCGAAAGATTTGGTACAGATGCTTAATGCCTTCCCCCCGCATTTCTTACCCAAAGATCTTACGGTCTTTCTGTTTCGCTGCATTGTGGATAGTTACGAGCAGTTGAGCAAGTTATCGCCAAAAGAAACCGAATATCTAGAGCATTACAAATCCTTTACTGCACAAATGGAAACGGCCATGCGCGCGCCCAAGACAAGCGAAGAAACCACCCTTCAAAGCAGTGCACAAATCAATGAAATCCGTCAGTACTTAAACTATCTGGGCCGCTTTTCGCAAAAGTGGATGGAACGAGGCAATATCAGCTTAAAGCAATATGCGAACTATAAAGACATTATAAAGAAGTTGATCACTCAGCTTATGGTGGATAACTATATTTTCTCTGCTAAGCAAGCTATACAGATGGATAAGGCAAAATTGGCCATTCATTATTATATGCTAGGCAAACAATTGTTAACCAAAGAAGGGACGATTGCCTCCAAGAAACGCCGTTTGGAAGTTATAGATCACGAACTAATTCGACTTGAAGCACAAATCAAAAAACAAGAACAAGCGGAAGCCTCCGCACCCGCAAAGAGTGATGGCGAGGAAGCGGAGGAAGAAAAACAATGGCAAGAGTTTGAAGAAGACGCTAACTGGAAGAAAAAAAATGTCTACGACTAATTGGCTAAGGCATGGGAAACCGCTTTAAAATACTGCCGAATACGCTGCGCATTGGTGCCAAGATCGCTCAGGCCAACTCTCGATACCGAGCGCATATCCAGCCGACTCCCCTTATCTGTAATCGCTACTCTAACGACGATGTCATCGGTAAAGCCCAACAAAGGGGTTGTACTGGTCGCTTCAAAGCGATGGTGACGCTCATCGACTGCATGTACCTGCCATTCAAGATCACGGGCAATATCAATGAGTGTGGGCAGCAATTTTTCAGGGCTTTGGGCTAGTATCAATGAATCCAGGTCCCCGTAGTGTTGCTGCTGTAATGCAGCCACCGCCGGTGTGAGGCGCAAGGGGTTGTCAGATGGTTTGCGCAGTTTTTGCGCGTGTTCAAATTGTGGCGGATCGTTAAGGTCGGTCGAAATATCGTGAATACTGGGTACCGAACGGGCTTTAAGGATTAATTGGCCGAGTGCAAACAGCAACAAACAGCCTATTACAAAGGCGACCATGGTCTGCCAAGAGGCACTGCCAAGGCCTGTTTTTATTATATGCAGGATGGCGCCAATCATCACCACAATAATACTCAAGGCAGATAGCGCCCATACCGCCGCGAACACTTTAAATGGCAGCAGCTCTTGGCGAAAGCCAAAGGCCACAGCCACTGCTAACACCACAAAAATGCACTGCAAACTCAAGGCGTTGATCATGCTGGAAAATTCAGTTGGATTACTTTCAGAGCGGGTCTTATTTTTCGCTGGGGAAAATAGATCATGGCCAGAGACTCTTTATTTATCATTACTTTTTAGCCAGCTCTAAAGCGGCAGAATTTATACAGTAGCGCAAGCCGGTTGGCGCCGGGCCATCGGCAAAAACATGCCCGAGGTGACTATCGCATTTTTTACAGACAACTTCTGTTCTTACCATGCCATGGCGGGTATCTCTTTTTTCTGTAATGCTCTCTCTGTGTGCCGGCTGATAGAAGCTTGGCCACCCAGAACCTGAATCATACTTTGTATCAGAGCTAAACAGAACTTCACCACAGCATTTACAGAGATAGCTTCCCGCTGTTTTTGTGTCCCAAAAACAGCCGGTAAAGGCTCTTTCCGTGCCCCCTTCGCGGCAAATATGGTAGTCCTCGGGCGATAGTTTTTCTCGCCAATAGGCATCGTCTTTAGTACTGTTATCTGACATAATTCAACCCTTATGGAAATTAGTGTACCGAAATGAAAAACATCGATAAATCCAACAAACTGCGCGAAGTATGTTATGACATACGAGGCCCTATTTTGCAACAGGCAATCAAGCTTGAAGAAGAAGGCCAGCGCATACTTAAGTTAAACATCGGTAACCCCGCGCCCTTTGGCTTCGATGCCCCGGATGAAATTATTCATGATGTTATTGCCAACTTGCGCGATGCGCAAGGGTATGTGGAATCCAAAGGCTTATTTTCGGCACGTAAAGCGATCATGCACGAGACTCAGCGCCTGCAGATTCCCAATGTGGATATTGATGATATTTATTTGGGTAATGGCGTCAGTGAATTGATCGTTATGTCGATGCAGGCACTGTTAAATCATCAGGATGAAATCCTGATTCCCGCGCCGGACTATCCACTGTGGACAGCGGCAGTCAATCTTGCCGGGGGCAATGCAGTCCATTACCAATGCGATGAACAAGCCGATTGGCACCCTGATATCGATGATATAAAAAGCAAAATCACCGCCAATACCCGCGGCATTGTGGTAATCAACCCCAATAACCCAACCGGTGCCGTCTATAGCGAAGCCATACTGAGGGAAATTATTGCACTGGCTCAGCAGCACAACTTATTGCTTTTTGCTGATGAGATTTATAGCAAGATTGTTTATGACGATGCTGAATATATTCCTCTTAGTCGTTTAGCGGGGGATAATTTGTGCCTTAGTTTTAATGGATTGTCAAAGTCTTATCGGCTTGCCGGGTTTCGCTCCGGATGGATGTTTATTACCGGTGATAAAAGGCTTGCGGGGGGCTATATTGAAGGGTTAAATATTCTCGCCTCCATGCGGCTTTGCGCCAATGCCCCGGCAATGCTGGGGGTGCAAACGGCACTGGGTGGTTATCAGAGCATTAACGAATTAATCTTGCCCGGTGGGCGCCTAAAAAAACAGCGAGACATCGCTTACGATATGCTCACTGCGATTCCTGGCATCTCCTGTGTAAAACCCAAGGGCGCTTTGTACCTGTTCCCCAAGGTTGATATTAAAAAGTTTAATATTACTGACGATGAGCAATGGGTGCTTGATTTTTTAGTGGAGAAAAAAGTACTGGTCGTACAGGGGACCGCATTTAACTGGAAAGACCCTGACCATTTTAGAATTGTGTTCTTGCCCCACAAAGACGAGCTAAAAAAAGCGATTCAAGGCTTGGATGAGTTCTTTAAACACTACCGATGACAGTCCATAGGGTTTAGCGGTTATTTCCAATGCAAGCATTGTCCCCATAGCCTTTGCAGAAAACCCTCACCCTGGCTTATATTTTTACCCTTAACCCAACTCGTCTGTCGCGACTTTGTAATCGGGGTCTTCCATCACATTGACTTCACACAAATCGCCTGCCCGCTTTAATAATTGCCGACATTCAGGGCTTAGGTGACGCAGATGTAAAGTCTTGCCTTCTGTCTGGTATTTTTCTGCAAGAGAGTCTAGCGCTTCAATACCAGAATGATCACTGACACGGGAACGCTTGAATTCAATCACCACATGCTCAGGATCCTGTCCAGGGTCAAATAATTCTTTAAAATTGGCGACCGAGCCAAAAAAGACAGGGCCACGCAGGTCATACACTTTATAGCCATTGTCGTCTTCATAGGTATCCACTTGGATATGTTGGGCATGCTTCCACGCAAAGACTAAAGCAGAGACAATAACCCCCACAACCACGGCTATCGCCAGGTCAAATGCTACGGTCACAGCAGAAACCAGTACGACAATAAACATATCAGTGGCAGGGATTTTTCCGATTAAGCGTAGGGATGACCACTCAAAAGTACCCAGCACGACCATAAACATAATGCCGACCAGTGCCGCTAAAGGAATCACTTCAATCAACGGTGAGGCAAATAAAATAAAAGCCAATAACACCATCGCCGCAGTAATACCGGATAAGCGACCTCGACCCCCGGAATTAATATTGATCATGCTTTGGCCAATCATGGCGCAGCCACCCATCCCGCCGAAAAAGCCATTGGTGGTATTGGCAATACCCTGGCCAATACATTCACGATTACCCTGCCCCCGGGTGCCGGTGATTTCATCGATAAGAGAAAGCGTTAATAGCGATTCAATCAGCCCAATGGCCGCAATGATAATCGCGTAGGGCAAAATGATGTCAACGGTCTGCCAGTTGAAGGGCACGGCGGGAATCTCAAAGCGGGGAAGCTCGCCTTTTAACGAGGCATTTACCGCTTGTTCTGCGGGCAGCATATCTTTTACAAAGTCGATAACGGTTCTGGCATCGAGATCAAGACCCATCACTGCGAGGGTCACAACAAGGATCGCCACTAAACCAGCCGGAACAGCAGTGGTCATTTTCGGTAAGAAATGCATGATGAACATGGTTATCGCAATAAGCCCGAGCATTAAATAGAGTGCCTGGTCTGTCATCGACCTAAAAGCATTTCGTTTGACTTGCCAATAATAATTTCGCCCAAATTGCCGATTAAAGGTGGGAAATTTTCCAATGAAAAATCCGTAACGTTAAAGATGGAAAAAGCAGCATTGGAAATTGGACTTATTTCTTCGGTCTGATTGTAGTTGTTTTTTTCGAAACTACTCTGCACTTTGTTTAAGAAGCCCCAATCTGTTTTTGAACCTGTAATCG
>JBCBZU010000033.1:0-10315 GCA_039815165.1 Pseudomonadota bacterium | reverse complement strand
TAACAAAGGTACCAGTTTTACACTGACCGTTGAGCGTCGGTATGCACCTAATACGGCGACAAAAGCACCTGTATCGGAAGAGAATGATCCTGTCGGTTTTCTTTCTGGCAAACATATAGTGGTGATCGACAACGACCTTCAAGTACTTGAAGCCATGCGCCAGCTTATGAGCAACTGGGGTGGCAAAGCAACTTGCGTTACCGACGAGACCAGGTTATTGGACGTCCCCGATGATATACCCGATTTAATTCTGGCAGATTTTCATTTGGATCATGGTCACACCGGTGTTAAAGCCGTCGAGACACTGTTCGGCATCTGGTCAAAATCAGTACCCACCATCCTAAACTCAGCTAATTATAACGAAGATATAAGGCAGCAAGCGATAGACCAAGGCTTTGCTTTTTTGAACAAACCGCTAAAGGCAGGGACATTGAAAAAGGCTATGAAAAGGGCTTTGGGAATGTAGAGGCAGTTAATTTTCGCTGGATGCAAGAAGCCAGCATTTGCTGGCTTCTTGGTATCCATGGCAAATACGTTTTGCTGACCGGTATTGCCTTCTAGTGCGGCCCAGTGGCCGAAGATAATGCGATCATCTTTGGTTTTGCGCTCAGTGTGAGCAAACCAAGGCAGATAGCCGGGAGGGGCGGTGTCAATGCCGGCTTTGGCATTGAGTTCAAGTCGCCCGCTGGGGGTACAGAAGCGCATTCGTGTAAAGTAATTGGTGATGATTCGCCAGCGCTGTTTGCCTTTTAGATATTTATTCCAGATGTCGGGTTGGTTGCCGTACATGGATTCCAAAAAGTCATTTATGTCGTTACTGCGTAGAACAGTTTCCACTTCTTGTGCATACCTAATGGCTTTTTGCAGTGACCACTGCGGCGGAATGCCGGCGTGCACCATAGTGTAGTTGAGTACAGGATCATGGTGTAATAATGCTTGGTGTCGCAGCCATTCCAACAGGATATCGCGATCCGGTGCCTCGAGAATGGCGGACAGTGTGTCTGTCGGTGTTGACGTTCTATAACCGGCGGCGACGGCCAATAAATGTAAATCGTGATTGCCTAAGACGACGGTTAAACTGTGTCGCAAATGGTATAAAAAGCGCAATGTTTTTAAGGAGTCTGGCCCACGATTTACCAGATCACCAGCAAGCCAAAGCTTATCTTTGCTAGGGTCAAAACCGGTGTGATGCAGCAGTGCCTGCAGCGGCTTTAAACAGCCCTGTATGTCGCCAACGGCATAGGTGCTCATGGTGATCAGTGCAGGGCGTGAGGACGCGTTAATGAAAACGCCGGGATGGGTACCTTGAATGTTTCGCCTGCATCGGTTTGCATTTCATAACTGCCCTCCATGGTGCCCACTTGGGTTTCGAGTATTGCGCCACTGCTGTAAGTGAAGCTATCACCCGGTAGAATTCTGGGCTGTTGCCCGATAACGCCTTCGCCTTTGACCTCCTGCACGACATTATTGGCATCGGTGATAATCCAATGACGACGCACTAACTGGGCAGGTATATCGCTATTGTTTTCAATGGTAACGGTATAGGCAAAGGTAAAACGCTTATGTTCAGGCTGCGATTGTTCTCCTATATAGTTAGATTTGACCTTGATGCTAATCGGCTGACTGTCGTTCATAGTTAGCAGTTCTCTTTGTGATTATTGTTATTGTGCGGGTTTATGGCCTAAGCGGTTAATGGTATTGCTTAAATCGACAAATGCTTTTACTGAGAGTTGTTCTGGCCTGATGCTGGTATCCATTGCTAAGGCATCAATTTGGGCTGTGCTCAGCACTTGCTTCAAGGTGTTGCGCAGTGTTTTGCGGCGCTGTTGAAACGCAAGATTCACCAATTGGCTAAATGCATCGACATTGTCGGCAGGGCAGGCGGGCTTGTCAAATGGGATAATTTGGACAATGGCAGAATCGACTTTGGGCCGAGGGCTAAAGCACTCGGGCGCCACACCAAAAGCGTATTCGACCTGACAATAGTATTGCACCATAACACTGAGCCTGCCGTAATGCCGATCACCCGGCGCTGCGGCCAGTCGCTCGACCACTTCTTTTTGCAGCATAAAGTACATATCCTGAATATGGGTTTGAAAACCAAGGAGATGAAAGATAAGCGGTGTCGAAATGTTATAGGGCAGATTGCCAATAATGCGTAAAGGCTTATCCTTAACCACTTCGCCGAAGTTAAATGTTAAAGCGTCTTCACGGTAGATTTTAAATCGTGAATAATGGGCAAATTGTGCCAGCAGAATCGGCACCAGATCTTTGTCGATTTCAACCACCTGTAAGTTTTCACAGAGAGACAGTAGCGTCCCGGTAATGGCCCCCTTACCGGGGCCAATTTCAATAATATGGTCATCGCTTTTGGGTTTGATGCTGCGGACTATGCGGTCAATAATCGCCGCATCGGTTAAAAAGTTCTGCCCGAAGCGCTTGCGTGCCCGGTGTTCAAAACCCGAGCGGTGGTTCACAGGCGGGACCGCTTTGCCATGGTCTGCGCACTATTGATGGCTGTCGCCAGGCTACCGATATCGATATTCCCCGTGCCCGCGAGATCCAATGCCGTGCCGTGATCCACCGAGGTGCGAATAATGGGCAGCCCCAAGGTAATATTGGCCGCTCGACCAAAGCCCTGGTATTTTAATACGGGCAGACCCTGGTCATGGTACATGGCCAGTACCGCGTCGGCAGTATCCAGATATTTGGCTGTAAACAGCGTATCTGCTGGTAGGGGGCCAATACAGCGTATATTGTGTTTTTGAAGTGATTCAAGTGCGGGGATAATGGTATCGATTTCTTCCCGACCCAGATGTCCCCCTTCACCGGCGTGAGGATTTAAGCCGCAAACGACTATTGTTGGGTCTTTAATACCAAACTTGTTTTGTAAGTCCCGGTGTAAAATCCGGGTGACTGCGATTAAATCTTCTTGAGTAATGGCATCAGCCACCTGCTTTAAAGGCAGGTGAGTGGTGACCAGCGCGACCCGTAAACCTTCCGTGGCCAGCAACATGACCACCCGCGGCGTATCGGTTTTTTGGGCCAGGTATTCGGTGTGGCCGCTAAAGCTAAAGCCGGCATCGATAATCACACTTTTTTGCACCGGGCCGGTGACCATGGCTTGGCATTGGCCCTGTTGGCAGGCGTCAATTGCTTTATCCAAACAGTTAAGTACATAGGCTGAGTTATTGCGGTTGAGCTGTCCGGCTTGGGCCTGTTGGCGCAGCTTAACGGCTACAAAGCCCAACTCACCGGGAGCCAGGGTTTGAGCGCTGCGATTGAGATCGATTTCTTTAAGGGTAATGCCAAGTCCAAGTTGATTTGCCCGTGACTGCAATAAATCAGGGTCGGCAAAGGCGACCAGCTCATAGTCTTGTGAGGCCTGCGCCACTAAAATGCTGAGGTCGGGACCAATGCCCGCAGGCTCTCCCGGCGTCAGCGCAATTCTGATAGTCAAATCAGGACGTCCACATAAGCCTCTTGCCGCAGCTCTTGCAGCCAGAGTTGAAGTTCATCTTGAAAGCGGCGTTCGCGTAAAATGTTGGCCACTTGATTGCGTTTAACGGTTTCAAACATATCTTCAATTTTACTGTCATCAACCCGCAGGACATGCCAGCCAAACTGTGAACGAAAGGGTTTGCTGATTTCACCCACGGGTGTTGCCTTCATGGTGCGCTCGAACTCCGGTACAAACTGCCCGGGTGTCGACCACCCCAGAGCGCCGCCATCTGCTTTGGAACCGGTATCTTCTGTTTGTGACTGCGCTAATTCAATAAAATCTGTGCCGGTGACCAGTTGCTGATAAATACCGTCAATTTTCGCCTTGGCTTCTTCATCTGTAAATAGCACCGTGGGTTTAATCAGAATATGGCGCACTTGGTAGCGTTGCACCATAACCGGTTCTGCACCGCTGCGTTGCAGTATTTTCACAATATGCACGCCGGCATTACTGCGAAAAGGCTCGGCAATATCGCCGGCTTTTAACGTGGCGACCTGTTGCAGGAACAGTGCGGGTAGTTGATCCTGTGTACGCCAGCCAAGATCGCCGCCTTTGGCCGCATTAGGGCCTTTGGAAACCCGCTGTGCGACTTTGTCAAAGGCAGCGCCAGGCTGCATCAATTCTTCATAAATAGCTTGGGCCTGGTCGGTATCGCCCGGCAACAGTATATGGCCCAGGCGCAAGCGCGTCGTCAGCCACTCCTGACCGGCTTTGGATTCCAGAAATTCATCAATTTCTCTATCAGTGATGCGAATGCGACGCTGCAAATTGCCCTCTTGTACTTGCTTGATCATCAGTTCATCCCTCAGCGCGGTTTTTAACTCAACTTCATTCAGGCCAATTTCTCCGAGGTATTGCCTGTAGTCAATTTGTTTCGCCGCCAGGGTACTTCTCAGGTCGTTGTAAGCGCGCTCTACGTCACTCTCGGCTATAGAGAGTTTGATGCGTTCGGCAATTTGTAGCTGTAGTGTCTCAAGGATGAGCTGGTCTATAATCAGTTGGCGCAGGTTGCCATCAATGATGGTCGAGGGTTGTTGAGCGGCTAGCTGGCGGGCGCGCTGTTCCACCTGGCTGTAGAGCACTACGTCGTCTTCGACAATGGCAATGGTGCGATCCAGGGGTTCGTAGTCTTGTGATGCAAGACCTTGACTGAGGCACAGCCCCATTAAGGCGAGCAGAATATGGTGTAGCTTGAACATAAAGGCTGACTTCTATTGCTTCTCTTGTTGTGATCTTTCTATCGTTTGCTGTGTTGGCAAAGGCTCTTGGTTTGGTGGCGACTATTTATGGCCATTATCTGTGGCTATTATCTGTGGCCATTATCTATAGTTATGCATTGAAGATTACTGATAAATGGCCCGCCACTCGCCAAAGCCATCCACTTCCTCTTCAAACAAGAGGTCCAGGCGCTTGCTGGTGCCGCCCAGACCTTTAAAATGAATGCCGAAGAAGGCTTGGTATTCGTATTCTAATTCATCATCTGCCACGGTGTTAACCAGTGAGGTATCGAGCTGGCTGCGATAGCCCAGGCTAATGCGGTAGCAGCAGCCACTGTATTCGATGGCACTTAGGGTTTGGAGTTCCCGCTTGCGCACTGCATCATAGGCGCTAAAGAGCATTAAGTGCCAGCGCTCAGATAAGAGTGGGGCGATAATAGACGCCTGGTACTCTTTTGTGGAGTTATCGTCGGTGCTGCCACGGGTATAGCGATAGCTGAGCCCCAGCAAGTGCTTACTCTGGTTTTGATAGCGCAATTTAATATTGCCTTGACTGATTTGGTGTTCAATATCGCTATAGGTCAAGTCGCTACTAAGGCTTAGATGTTCTAATGGCAGAGATCGAATCTGGGCGACGATATCTGATTGATTGCTGGTTTGAGGCGCATTGCTGAGGCTTACCCGGCGATCTTCAAAATAGGTGATTTGCCCTAGACTGGCGCTAAACCACTCGCGTCCAGACTCATATCCAATAAAGCGAGTCGTCAGGCCAAGGGCCAGTTGATTGGCGTCGTCGATGCGATCCCCCCCGGAAAACCGCGTATCCCGAAACAATTGACTAAAGCTAAAGCCTAAAGCAGTGGTGTCGTAGTCGATATCTTTACCATCAGTGGTTACGTTAAATAAAGCGCCATGGTCTTCAAAGTCGCTATAAAAATAAAACAGTCGTGGTTCGAAGGTTTGCAGATAGCGACTGCCGTCGCGCTCAAAGAACAGGCCCATATCGACTTTGGCCTGAGGTACGCTGATAGAGGGCGAGTCACCGGCCCCATCGGCAAAATTGTTATCGTCCAACCGGTATTGGAGATGCTTTGCCATTACCGAGGGCTTGAAAAACCCCCATTGGGGCTCGTAATTCCAGTTTAGCGCGTAGTCTAGTCTGAGGCGGCTACCGGTTAATGGGGGATTGTCGACGTCGTTATCAGAGCGATCAAAGCGAATCCACTCGTTATCCAACTCCAGGGTCCAATTTTCCAGAGCATAAGCCCCATCAATGGTCAGGGCTGGCAGTTGCTCAAAAGGTTCAGTGGCGGTGGTGGAAAGAGCTTGATAATCCAGTGTATTCAGGCCGACGGCCCAGTGCTTAAAACGATAGCCGGTTTCAATGCTCTGGTTGAGGAAACTGTCTTTGTCATCGGCGATATCACTTTGATCAAAATCGCGAAAAAAATCCACATCGCTAAGGTCGCTATAGTCAATTTTGGTCGACCAGGCCCTGCCTTCGCCGCCAGTTTGATAAAGGTTGACCAGCCAGCGGTCCTCTCCCCTAAATGGGGTTGCCTGTTGTTCACTAATAGTGCCATCATCCACCAGTGATTGCTGGTTTTCACTGAGTTCACTGTCATCATCATTGAGGTAAAACAGATTTAACGCGCTTGAAAAAAAATGATTCAGGTGGCGATATTGCCCTTCATAAAGCCAACCGTGCTGCTCTAAAAAGTGAGTGGTGAACAATAAGTCGTAGTTGGGCGCCAGGTTGAAATAATAGGGAATGGAGACATTATTGCCGTCGTCACCGAATTCAAAAGAGGGCGCTAGAAAACCCGATAAACGCTTGTCGCCCAGGGGAAAACGTAGATAGGGAAAGTAGAAAACCGGCATGCCTTTAACGATGAGGCGCACATGTTTGGCGTGGCCCTGGCTGGCATCGGTATCGAGAATAATCTGGCTGCCTTGCAGTAGCCAGGTGTTATTGTCGGGCTCACATTGGGTGAAGCTGGCGCTATCGAGCTTGATTTTGCCGTCCCTGCCTCGGGTAATCTGCTCTGCTCTACCCCGTAAGTGCTGATCCTGGAGCACGTAAGTGGCCCGGTCGACTTGCAGATTTTCCTGATTTTGTTGAATAAGGATTTTATCTCCCAGCACTAATATCCCCGGCTCCCGCAAGATTAAATTGCCCTCCATAATCAGCGTATTGGTGCTTTCATCAAGCTGTGCTTGTTGAGCCTGCAGTTGCCGATAGCCCTGAGTGACCAAGACATCATCAATCAGCAGCACTTGTCGGGTGCTTTGGGACTCAGCGTTTTCAGTGAGTACTGAGCGATTTGCGCGAGCGCGAATCGGTGCCGCGTCTGGATTGAGCAATGCCTCTGCATCTTTACGGATAGGCGCGATGTAGGCACCACAACTGCCGGGGCGCAGCGCCTCTCGTTGGTCCTGGGTGAGAGCGCTAACAGGCAGCCAGTCCAATGTTGTTTTGAGCTCACTGTAAGAGGGTTCCTCAGTGCTTGCTGTAGCGTTCTCTGGGTGAGACAGTGGAGTGTACAAAAGAGCTGTTGAGGCAATTAGGCTAATAACAATAGGGCATCGATAGGGTAAAGCGCTAATTTTTAACATAGAGAAGAGCAGGTATCACAGGTGAAGGGGGGAGCAAAGCCAATCTAAAATCACATTGAGCTGTTTGTGGTGTCGCCGGTTTTGCATGTCGCTCCACATGACAAAAAGCGTCGTGTTAGGGCCAAAGTGCCTCGTTCTCTCATAGGCCATTTTGTATTGGGTTCACGCTGTACGCGCTCAAGGTTTAGCGAGTCGTTTTTTGAATGGGGACAATTCTACTGTAAAACGTGACAAATGTGTCGGAGTTTGTCATTCTTCGCTTGTTTTTCGTTACGAGTCAATTCACTCTCTATCCAGTCACCCCAGATTAACGGGCGTTACCAGGATTATCCTATGCCATATCCCAGAATGATATCGACAGCCTTAATTAAAGTGCTATAAAGATAAAGGTCATATACATGGATACCGCACTAAAAATATGGATACAGGCCCAGCTTGAGTCCTGCTCATCTATCCAAAGCCCGCCATCGCTATTACTGGAACCCTTGTGTGGTGATGCGGGTTTTCGTCAGTATTTTCAATTAAATACCCAACCCCGTTTGATAGCCGTCAGCGCCCCTGCGACAGAGGGTAATAGCGAAAGCGCTGCATATTTTGCACAACTGGCGGCTGTGTTGAGGCAGCAGGGCATCCCCGTGCCACAAGTGCTGGCCTGTGATGCCCAGCAGAACTTTTTATTATTGGAACACTTAGGCAATCAAGACTTTTTGGCAATGCTCAATCCGGACTCAGCCGATTTGCTCTATGGAGAAGCCTTAACATGCCTATTGCGATTACAGCAAATATTGCCAGAACATATTCAATTGCCTACTTATGACCGGTCTTTGTTGCGCACAGAGATGAATTTGTTTGCAGAATGGTTTGTGGCCGGTTTACTCAACTACTCGCCTTCAAACAGTGAGCAAGGGATGATTGATCGTGCGTTTAGGTTTTTAGAAGAGCAAGCCTTAGAGCAACCAAAGGTAGTAGTACACCGGGATTTTCATTCCCGTAACCTGATGTACCGCGAAGGCAAAGCGCCGGGCATTATTGATTTTCAAGATGCAGTGTGGGGACCCGTGACCTATGATTTAGTCTCTCTACTACGTGATTGCTATATCCAGTGGCCTCAGGAAAAAGTCTATCAGTGGGCAATTGGCTATGGCAATTTATTGCTAAATTCCGGTGTAATTGCTCCAGTGAGTGAAGCCCAGTGGCTCCGGTGGTTTGATACCATGGGCTTACAGCGGCATATTAAAGTGCTGGGTATTTTTTCTCGCCTGCAATTGCGCGATGCTAAGCCGCGCTATTTGGATGATTTATCACTAACCTGGCATTACACCCTCTCTGTGGCCAAATGCTATCGGGAAATGCACAGCTTTGTGCAATGGTGTGAGGATTGTTTATTGCCCATTATTGAAAAACAAGACTGGTATCGGCCATTGGAAAATATGGAGCCCTGGGCGTGAAAGCGATGATCTTGGCCGCAGGCCGTGGTGAGCGTATGCGCCCGCTCACTCAGCATACACCCAAGCCCTTATTGAAAGTGGGAGGCAAAGCCTTAATTGAATATCATTTAGAAAACTTAGCCGCTGCGGGCTTTAAAGAAGTCGTGATCAATATCGCCTATCTCGGTGAACAAATCCGTGACGCTGTCGGCGATGGTAAAGCCTGGGAGCTTGCGATTGAATACTCAGTGGAACCTGAACCACTGGAAACCGCGGGCGCCATTTTGCATGCTATGCCCTTATTGGGTGAACAGCCCTTTGTTTTAGTTAACGGCGATATTTGGACCGACTACCCCTTGGCCACATTAACCGAAAAAAAACTGTATTCACAGTTAGGTTATCTGGTATTGGTAGACAATCCGCCACATCACTCTGAGGGTGATTTTTCTATGGCCAATGGCTGCCTGCAGGGGAAAAATCAGCATAATTTTACCTACAGTGGAATCAGCCTATTGCATCCATCCCTGATTACCCAATACCCTAAAAAAAGGCAGCGTTTTCCACTGGGCGAAGTCTTTCGTGCGTCATTAAATCAGCAGTGCCTTGGTGCTGAACTATACCGGGGACAATGGTGGGATATTGGAACCACAGACCGGCTGTATTATCTCAATGAAAAATTATCCAAAAGCAGTTAGTGGGTGCCTGTTAATAACGTAACCAACCCAGTGCCTGTCCACAAACAACCTTATTACCGATCTCAGTGCCTGTCCCGATCTCAGTGCCCCAGCTAGTGAGTGCCTGTCCCAGACCTACCTGCCAAGCCCATCGATCTAAGTGCCTGTCCTGAGAGTATGTGTGCCTGTCCTATTTGAATGTGTTATTTGATTGCTCCTTAGCTGCGTTGTAAATGAGACCAGGCGCATAATCCTTTTTCCCCTCAGTTGAGGCAAAACCTGCACCGTCATCCGGAGCATCAGTCTTTTCGGCATATTCAGCCCACTCTGGAGCGACATCGTTTCTCAACTGCTGCTTTTCACCGTTTTTGATAAGGAATGTTGGATAAAAGTTGTGCGCGTGACGCTGATTCAGATAACCATAAAATTCGTCAAAACCCTGTTTGTTCGGGTGTCCTTCCGAATCCAGCTCCCCGAGCCCCCACTTCCCGAAAAGAGCCGTGCTGTAACCAGCCTCCTTCATCTTCTCAGCTACCGTAACATCTTCTGGCCTAAGAGTTTGTGCCGGCGAATTGTTAGCGTTACCACGGACCCAGCAATTTCCTGTATCCTGCCCAGTCATTAAAACGCATCGGGATGGAGCGCAAACAGTCGATCCAGAGTAGAAATCCGTCAGCATCATGCCCTCCTTAGCCATTTGGTTTAAAAAAGGAGTCTTGATGTGTTTTTGTCCGAAACACTCCAGATCCCCGTAACCCATATCATCCGCCAGGATAAAAATAATATTGGGTTTGTCTGCAGCCATGCAGCTGCTCAAAAGTAAAGTAACAGTGGCTAGCCAGCCAATAGCAGTCTTTTTCATCTCCTAGTAAGAAGCAC
>JBCBZU010000440.1:0-2346 GCA_039815165.1 Pseudomonadota bacterium | reverse complement strand
CTCTCAAAAGATAGGGTTTTTGTTAAGCAGTGCCTGCTAATAAACCACCGTGACTTAGTGCTTATAGCCTTAAGCTTAGGGTTAAAATACTGTAAAAATAGGCTTTTTCTGTAAAATACTCGACGGTAAGTTGCAAGCACTTTTCATAAGCGCTTTTCATAAGCACTTTTCATAGACAAACATTTTCATAGACATTTTTTATAAAAATGCACTCGCTAACCGCAGAGAAAACTCAGTTGCAAGAGGCACAATCAAGTCTGTATTACGCAAATGCGCGTAACATGGTCTATTACTATCGGTACCATCGTCGCCAAGCCATGAACGATACCAACACCACATCATCATCACAGAGGGCTGGATAATGTCAACAATAGCGCGGCATTGCTTGGCAATGCTGTTACTGGCTATTCTACTGCCACACAAAAGCCTCGCAGATAACACTGCTGAAAAATCCATCTTAGTATTGGGTGACAGTATCAGTGCTGCCTACGGTATGCACCCCAGTGAAGGCTGGGTCAGTTTACTAGAGCAGCGTCTACAGAGCCAAGGTTATTCACACTACCAGGTGATTAATGCCAGCATTAGCGGTAATACCTCGGGGGATGGCATCAGTCGTTTGCCCTTGCTACTGGAAAACTATCGCCCCGATATTATTATTGTAGAACTCGGGGGTAATGACGGCTTGCGTGGCTACCCTCTTAAGGTAATGCGAAACAACCTGCAAGCCATTATTCACCTAAGCCAGCAAGCGGGGGCCAAGGTCTTACTAGCCGGTATTGAAATTCCCCCCAACTATGGGCAACGCTATACCGATGCCTTTCGCGCCAGCTATGTAAGCCTGGCAGAAAATAATAAGCTTACCTTTCTGCCCTTTATTTTAAAGGGCATTGCAACAAACCCAGCGCTGATGCAAGCCGACCAAATTCACCCGACCCGCCAAGCGCAAGTGATTATCTTGGATAATGTGTGGCCGTATTTGCAAACCTTGCTTTAGAGCTTGCAGGTCAGTTAAGCGCTAGGCCTTCACGAGAAACTTTACCGTATTTTAGCGCCACACTGTAGGCCATTAACTGATTAGTGTTCACCTTAGAGCATTGAATACTTTACTATATGACATCATATTGGTTCGATAAACCCACAAGCCCACAACAACCGCAATGACCAAATCCAGCAGGAGTGAAGCATGAACAAAAAAATACTGATTATCGTGTCCAATATCGATACCCTGGCCGGAGAGCCAAACGGTACCTACCTGCCAGAGCTTACCCATGCCCTCAAGGTCATTATTGATAAGGGCTATGACTACGAAATTTTAAGCCCCAAAGGCGGCGCCGCGCCGCACTACGGGGGAGATGATCCCGAAGATGTGATTACCCAAACACTGCTCAAGGACAAAACCTTTAGCACTCGCCTCAAGCACACCGTAAAAGTCAGCGATATCAATGCGGAAGACTTCGCCGCGGTATTTTACCCCGGGGGTTATGGCTTACTGTTTGATTTGATTGATCATCAGCAGATCGCCGCGATCAGCCGCGAAATTTATGAGGCGGGCGGGCCCATCAGCGCTGTTTGCCACGGCCCCGCCGCCTTGCACCCAATTACCCTGAGTGATGGCTCTTCTATCCTCAGCAATAAACAGGTAACGGGCTTTACCCGCGAAGAAGAAGTTGCCATGGACACTGTGGATAAAGTGCCCTTTTTAGTGGATGAAAAACTACTGGAAAAAGCCGGCAGCTACACTAAAGTGCCTGCCTGGGGCACCCATGTTATCGTCAGTGATAACATCATCACCGGACAAAACCCACAATCTTCCCATGGGGTTGCTGAGGCATTGATAGAACAACTCGCCTAGTCTGCCATTGTTTGATTTTAACGGTCCCTTCACTTGTTCTAAGGTGTCTTAAATTGGGTCAATCTGTTAGCAGATTTTTCTCAATTTAAGCGCTTGGAACGCTCTCAAGATAGTCTCCTTATCCGCTTCTATGCTGCTCACTCTTAAGCCATTTACCTAAACACTGACAACCGCACCTCTGATTGGTATTGCAATAATCTGGCAACAAACACTTTTTTAAGCACAACCTGCTTGATAAGAATCAGCACTTGCGACCAAGTTTGCGATATAAAACGGCAAAATAACTTATCAAAAAAAATAGTTTGTTGGTGAATCAGGCAGGAAAATTGAAATTTTTTTGCTGGCAGCGACCAAAATTCAGGCCATGCTTTTTTGCTTTTACCCTTGTTTTTTCAGTCTTTTTTTACCTTGCCTATAACTTATTGAGTAGCGCTATAACTTTAGGCTTAGTCCGTAATCTATATTTTTTTTGTGGGAATACTAAGCTAAAGTTT
>JBCBZU010000358.1:0-2946 GCA_039815165.1 Pseudomonadota bacterium | reverse complement strand
TTAAGCATGCCGCCGACTGATGCAGGTAAAGTCATCGCAGTGATTGGTGATAAAGGACTGATGGACAGTGACAGTCTCAACGCATGGGTAATAGGTCTATTTGACGAGATGAACTATAAAGACGCGGGTAATTTGGT
Source organism: Pseudomonadota bacterium (assembly GCA_039815165.1). Lineage (GTDB taxonomy): Bacteria > Pseudomonadota > Gammaproteobacteria > Pseudomonadales > Cellvibrionaceae > CANLBN01. The sequence continues at coordinate 2,809 of JBCBZU010000358.1, read as the reverse complement.
TACACAGCTAGCGCCTGAGGTGGCTGCCAATATCTTAAATCAGACGGACTTTGCCGTTTCCCGAAATATTCTGGCAGCGGCCAGTGACCGAAATCGTGCCGATGCCATCCTTTATAGCGGCGCACTGAATGAAAACCCCGCCACAGAGAATGCCAATCTACCGACAGACGAACAGCTAGAGCTAATGGCGAATTTGGCAGAACAAGTTGGAAAGGGCGAAATGACCGAAGAAGAGGCACACTATGCTTTTTACGATGGTCTATTTGGCTTTGAACCAGGGACAATGGCAGGTGAAGCAACAGGCACAGAGCAAGGCCAGCGGCAGACCTCAACGGATGAAGATCTTAATGCCACTCGAGGTTTTGTAGAAAGTATGTGGAACTTGAGCAACAATATAGCGGGAATTGAGGAAGCTGTCCAAGGGGATATCGACTCTATTATGAATGAAACAACCTTTAATGACTTTATAACACAAAGAGATACACTGGAAGATATTCTGGAAATGGTTACCGGTGGCAAGGTGGAAGAAGCTGAGGCTTATCTCAGCGACTTTTTGGGATATTCCAAAGATGCGGCTGCCAATGCGGTAGCAGACATGCGGCGTCAATTGACATTAAATGAAACCAGTGCACCATCGCCAATGCCATCGCCGCAACCATCCCCCGCATCTGAAGACTCTCAACCCAATTATTCAATACCAGAAAACGGTGACCCTGTTGATCTTATTGCCGGTATATTAATAAATTTTCAAATACGGCTTAAATTAAATGAATCTGATCTGTTTCAAGCACTCAAGCAACTTTTGCCTGGGTTTAATTTGCAAGCCATATTCTTTGTTGCCGCGGGTTCGGCGGGGACTGAAGGCGGTGGCTATATGTTTGAAAATAATCAGCTCAAGTGGCAACTACGAATTCGGCTCAGTATTGATGATGAGCTTAGGCAGCATTTGATAACGTGTATTAATAAGAATAAAAAACAGGATGGAGCAGATATCATTGACCAGATGTTTGGTAAAGCTGGTGAAGAAAATGCTGTCGACCTACGCTTCAAAATAACAACGGTTATAAAAGACGGTCAGTTTAAGCATCGTATAGATGCTATACAGCTTGTCTATTTCAATGAAGTCTATGCAGCTCCAGATCAAGTGCCAAATGCTAAAGCAGGCCTTAAATTTGGAACAGTAGCAATGCTACAACTTTTTATGAAGGCGGGTTTTATGCTATACGATACATATAATATTTTATACAATTCTAGGGTTATGCAAAGTACTTTAGTTAATTCTGCCCTTGAGATGGCAGATGTTAAAAAACAAGAAGTGGATGATGCAATACTCGCCTTAGACGAGGCCGTCTTCAATCAAGCTCAATCAGCAAATTTTGAGAATCAAGCAGCAGTTTTGCTGGCAGCAAAAAGAGTTGCTCAATCAGGTTTGACCCTTGCCCAAGTTACCGAACGTCTTTCGCAGATTACGCTTGATGTAGTCGCAACGGGAGTGGATGAGAAAACCGCTGGACAAGTTATTAATGAAGAAAACTACAAAGCTTTTGAGAAAGCTGCTCAAGCTGCTATTGATGCTCTCCAGGCTGTAGATCCGTCCACTTATGCTGATACCATAAGCCTCATTCAAAACTCGTTATTAGGTGCAAGCACTTACTTTTCCAGAGCTAGCAGCGCTCTTAAAAATATACCAACGTTTTTCCAATGGCTTAAGGACAAGTTAGTTAATGGCTTTAATTCCATTCCTGATGCATTTAGTGGAGCACCGTCGGCATTAAGCGATGCGGTGCTGGCCACTCCACAAGCCATTGCGAGTACGTTTAAGGGCCTACTCGATGCCTTTAAAAACAGCAAATCGATATTGTCGAACGATACCCTGATCAAGCTAACCTGGCTTAATGAAAATACTGTCAAAAGAGATCAAAAGGGTGATCCAATGCCATTTACCTCATACTGGGACGGTGATGCCTTGCCGGATTTATTTACCTTTGCTTTGTATCCATTTGCTCAGGTATCGCAAAACAAAGAATGGGGCTCTGCAGATAATCCATTTGGTAAATTGACCAGTCGGTTTATCACGCAAATCGGTGCCGAGATTGGTTTTGATCTTGCCTTAACCAAGGCCGGTAAAGCGAAAAACAAACAAGATATTCCTTTGGAGGTAGGTGATGGATAAGCGTGGGTTTTAGCCGTTCGGGAAAAACAGCTTGCTCGAAACAGGGGGCGTTACGATTTGATTGGCTATCAAAGCAACAGTGCAATAAAAATCAGCGGCATAACAGTGAATCGTCCTCCCACCCTTTCGCTCTGGTTTTTATGGAAGCCTGGTCTGTGCAGCATAACCTTAAGCGTCGAGTATTTGCACATTCATTCCATGGGCCACTGTGGCGGAGTGGCTCTAAGATAAAATGCCCTCCCTGTTTTTAGGGGTGGCTTTTAGGCAAGTGCAATCAGCATTAGGTAGCTTAAATAAGTATAGAAAGACACAAAAACCAAGCATTTTGTGTCTGGCGCAGCACTTACCGCAGTCCAGAGCAAGGCCTTCGCTACAAATTTCGTTACAAATAAAGGTGTATAAATCGATAAAAATAATTTTTTTTAATGTCACGGGCGCTACAGTCAGCGCTAAAGCGTTTAAAATGGGCAGTTTCGCCTTGCTTCAAATTCGTGCGTCACACATTCAGCGTTCAAAATAAACTACCCAAATCTGTGCATTTAATACCACATCAAAACTAATTCGACCCACCATAAAGCAATTATCTGAACTTTTTGGTGCAGCCCCCCCCAGCCATTATTGCGCAAAGTAGCCAGC
>JBCBZU010000009.1:0-15634 GCA_039815165.1 Pseudomonadota bacterium | reverse complement strand
GTCTTTTTGCCCCGGAGCTTTACCTTTGGGCGTCACCCCTGCTGATGCCAGGCCTTCTGCAAGCGCCGCCATATCCGCCGGAATATCCACCAACACCCAGTGGTAAAAATCCACTCTGGGCAGATCCGACGGAACCGTTTTCCCCTCTTGGTTAACATCATCTGCCACTGAGGGTACGTCAGGATCGTGGCAGATAATGGCAAATGACCGGGTATTGTCTGGTGCGCCCTGCCACGCAATTGCCGGGCTGCAATTGCCGCCCAGTTCAAAATGTCCTGCTGCGGGGATTTTGCCAAAGGCATATTTGGCCGGAATTGACGCACCCTCTGGCCAAGCCGCTATATTTACGCTTAATGTGGTTGTCATCACAATGCCTTCTCAATAAACCGTTGAACCTGGAAAATGCCGCTGGATTGCCCATGGAGCGAAGCGTATTTTGCCTTAAAGCTTCACTCAATCTTCACTCACGCAATGCAAGGGCGATGTGTTGTCAGATTTGCTTGTACTGTTTCACCCTCCAGCGTGGACTGGCTGGCAACGCGGCTGCATAGTATCACATAGACAAGCGCCTATCAGTCAAGCGCCTATCAGCCAGGCACAGGCGGCAAAGTGCACTGGCTTTGCTATGCTTACACTAGCCATTAGCCCACTGGGTTGCTCAGTGGGGCGCCCGTTAATGATGATTTTTCGATTGAATTTACCGTTTTACAGAGAGAGACCATTTATCCAGCGGGTGAAATCCAAGATGGGTCCGGGACTTTGATCAACATACCGCCAAAACCACAGGCGCTCAGCCATAAGTCGCCCATAAAAAATGCCGCCGGCCAGAGCAGCAGCCATGGCGACAGTGGCGCTACCGTATCCAAGGCTGACAGCGCCGGATCGAGCGTGGGTATTGAATTGCTGAAGCGGCTGCAGCAGGGCCAGCAATTTAAGGCCCGGGTTGAAAGCAGCCAAATCCTAAGCGCCAGTGACCGACAGCGCTTACAGCAAGTGAACCTTTCTCTGCTACAGCAAGTCACAGGCAGAGGGCCACTGACCGCCGGTCATGCAGGGGGCGCAAGCGGGCCTGCTCACAATCAGGCTAGCGCCCAGGGTGCGACAGAGGCTTTATACTTGGTTAAGTTGCGGGTGGAATCCACATCGGGAACAGCCCAAACATTGGCGACCCTTACTCGCCAGGCACTACCCGTCGGGCAGATTTTATCCTTAACAAGCCAAGGAAACAGTCTCAGTATTAACCCAGGCATTGGCGAGGATGCGCAAGCAGCGGCCAGTTCACTGATCAAGGCAGCGCTGCCCAAACTGCAGGATAAAACAAGCCTGTACCCGCTGCTGAATCGCCTGGATGCGCTACCCAAGCCACTCAAAGACCTACTGATTCATCCAACATTACAGCAAAGCATTCAACAGCTAAATCGCCTGGCCTATACCAGCCAGTCATTAGGCCAGGCCAATGCACTTAAACAGGCACTGCAACAACTGCTTATACCGACCGAAGGCAAACTGGCGCACTCGTTAGGGCTAAAGCAAGATCTGTCGAGCCATCTGCAAACCATGATAGCGACTCTTCAGCAGGTAGGCAGCAGGTCAAGCCCAGGCCTGCCACCTGTCGGTGATGCTGCTGCGGTCAATCAGACGGTCAATCAGACAGCCCCTTTAGCCACTCACAGTGGCACAACTGAGCCATTTTCACCTCAATTAAGCAGCAAAGAATTAGATAGCATTCTTCGAGAATTAACCCAGTTCAGCCAAGCCGGGCCTGGCATTAATGCAGCAACAGTAGCAGGCAAAACTTTGCCCACAAGTACGGCGGCATTATTCCGCTTATTAGGGCTAACGCTACCGCAACATGCGGTCGCGCAGAACCTGGCATTGCCCAAAATCATCGAACACTCTCTGCGACAACTGACAGAACAAACCCAGGCGCGCTTACAGCTTAATCAAATTCGCAGCCTGGGCTTGGATAAAAGCGCAAGTGACACCAAACCTTTACAGCAGTTTCATGCGGAAATTCCTCTGCGGTTTAACGAGCAGGTTCTGCCAATGCAGCTGAGTATTGAACAACAGCTTTATAGACACAGAGATAGTCAAGACCAAGGCCGTGCATCAGAACAGCAGCAACAAGAGAATACCCAGGCAATCAAACGCCAGTGGCAGGTGTTGATGTCCTTTGATCTACCCAATGATGAAACCCTGCATATTCAACTCAGTTTAATTGAGCAGTCGGTGACCAGTATTTTATGGGCTGAATCACCGCACTTATGCGAAAAGGCCACCCATGAACTATCCGTGTTGAGGGATGCCTTCGTGGCAAAAGGCTTAAAAGTCGACGATATACAGTGTTTGCAAGGGCAACCGCCACAAAAAATACTACAGCCGGATTACAGGCTGATCGATGTAAAAACCTAGGGCCGCCATTGCAAATTGGATTGTCTCTGGGGCTATTCAGTGCTATCCAGTGATCTATCTGATAAGTGCTCACCCATCAACGGCAGACGATAAGCCAACACGCTACGGCTAATAGCAAAAACCTGAATGACTGGAGATGAAGATGATCGCGTCCGATGAACTCAAGCAAGCAGTGGCGCTATTTTACGATGGCGATAGCGCCCCCAAAGTCACCGCCAAAGGCGAGGGGGCAAGTGCTGAAGAGATTATTGCCATTGCCCAGGAACACGGGGTCACGCTGTGTGAAAATGAGTCATTACTTGCACTGCTAATGACCTTGGAGTTGAATGAAGAAATTCCTGAACACTTATATACTGCCATTGCCCAGATTATTGCCTTTGCCTGCTATCTACAAGAGAAATACCCTTGATAGTCTCTACCCGCCAGGGCTCGACAAGGCGGTTACGGTGTTCACGCTAAGCTATTGTCTATACGCTATGATTGCTTGGGGTCCTTAAGCGCATTTTCAGCAAAACATACCCCCATTCCACCCAGCCCACAATAACCATCGGGATTCTTTGCCAAATATTGCTGATGATATTCTTCGGCAAAATAAAAAGTGGAGGCTGTCTTAATTTCGGTGGTGATCACTTGGGTATCGTTACCAAACTGTTTATCAATAGCGCCTTGGTAACGGGTTTTTGATAACTGTGCTAATTGTTGCTGGTGGTGCTTATAACAATAAATGCCCGAACGATATTGAGTGCCTCTGTCATTGCCCTGTCGCATACCTTGAGTGGGGTTGTGGGATTCCCAAAATACGGTTAACAGCGAATCCAAAGGCAATATCTCAGAGTCAAATACAATCAAAACCACTTCATTATGGCCTGTCATCCCGGAACACACTTCTTCATAACTTGGGTTCGGTGTGTATCCCGCACTGTAGCCAACTGCCGTTGTAAACACCCCAGGCAGGGACCAAAACGCTTTTTCAGCGCCCCAAAAACAACCCATACCGACCACAATTTTATCGCTCCCCTCTGGATAAGGCCCCTGGATGGGCGTATCGAGCACAAAATGGGAATGGGTGATGGTAACAATGGCCTTGTCCCGGCCCGGTAAAGCCGATTCAGGTGTTGGCATTTTCTCTTTGGCGGGGTTTCTAAACAGCATAATTGACTTTTTCTCCCTGTTTTGGACACATTCTTTTGGCAAGCATTAACGAATATCCAGTACCAGGCCCGAGGTATTATAGGGATGGGCGACTGACCAATTATCGTAGAGTGCGTTAAATTTATCCACGCATCTCTCTGCCATTGTACGAAACGGCGGGCGGCCGGGATCTGTTACGACCAATCGTTTGACACCTGCCCGGTAGCAGCGATTCAATAAATTGAATAGCCCCTGGCTCATCTCATCCCAAAAGCAAATATCCGAACCAATCACCATATCGAACTGACTTAACCTGTTTACCGTTAGTTTTTCGTAACGGCACTTCAGTGTAGTGATACTGACATTATTCAACTGAGCGTGGTGAGACAAGTAAGCAAATACCGATTCATCCGCATCCACTGCCGTTACTTTGGATTGAAATTGCTTTGCACAATAAATACCGCTAATTCCCCAACCGCAACCGATCTCCAAAATACGCCAGTGCCGCTTGGGCGGGCTGGTTTTTAGATAATCAATCAGCAAGCTGGTTGAGTTCCAGAATTTATTACCGTGAATAGTGGCCTCGCCCACTTCGCGTTTGAGCCGACGAATATCGGCATGACTGTTTTTAAGGACGGTGATACCAAATACGTCGCGGACATTGTTATCAAGGGCATCAGGTTGACTGTTCATAGCTAGGTTTGGGCTTTGTTATAAGATGATCCACAAAAGCAGTTGATCTCCCCTTGTGTCACTTTGCAGTGATTCGGCTCTAGCTTACCACATAGAATGCAATTATAAATGACAGAATAATGATGCTGCCAAGGCTGGCAGCCCATAAACACTTGGATTACCATAGCCAAACAAGAGTGCAGTTTACCGTGATCGCTTACAATGGTGCGCACAGACCCCGATAACCTTAAGCAAGCTATGACCGAACTCGCCACACAAAGCACCGAATCCCCCTATTTTGCCGCCATCGACTTAGGCTCCAATAGCTTTCATATGCTGATCGTCAAAGTCAATGATGGCATGCTGGAAACCGTTGATCGGGTCAAGGAAATGGTACAAATTGCCAAAGGCCTTAAATATGGCCAGGGGCTGTCTGAGGATGCCAAGGCCCGAGCACTGCACTGCCTAAGCTGTTTTCAGGAACGTATCCGCGACATTCCCAGCGAACAAGTGCGGGCAGTGGGCACCAAGGCACTGAGAAGCGCAAGTAATGCCGAACAGTTCTTAAAAGAGGCTGAATCAGCCCTGGGCCGCCCCATTGATATTATCTCAGGCTATGAAGAAGCTCGACTGGTATATCTGGGTGTTTCACACGATATCAGTGCCGATAAAGGTAGGCCGCTGATCATTGATATTGGCGGCGGCAGTACCGAATTTATCATCGGCAAGGGCAAGCTTACGCTACTGATGGAAAGCCTTAGCATTGGTTGCGTCACTTACAGTGACCGGTATTTACACCATGGCGACAGCGAATCAGCAGCGCAGATCAGCAACAAAATGATCAGTGAAGTCTACTACGCTACCTGTCTGGAATTGGAATTAATCACCCGCTCCTACCGCAAACTGGGTTGGGATATCGCCGTCGGCAGCTCCGGCACCATGCGCGCCATCGCCAGTTTGATGCCCGCCAGTATTGTCACCGGCCTAATCACCCGGGAAGGTTTAAATGCGCTGCTGGACCAATTAAGACAGAGCGGTAGTATCGATAACAACAGTGAACTCTCTGAACAAAGAGCCAGTGTGTTACCCGCGGGCATTATTATTTTATCGGCGATTTTTGATCAGCTGCAGCTTGATGAAATCCACGTGGTTGAGAGCACACTTAAAGAGGGCTTGCTATACGATACGCTGGGCCGGCTGTCGGCCCATGATCTGCGCGACCAGACCGTTATCAAAATGATGGAGCGCTATCAGGTTGATCAAGAGCAAGCCCTGCGCGTGGACCGTACCATGGACCAGCTGGTTAAAGATTTACCCTCGCACATCGTCAACGGGGTCAATATTCTAAAGATACTCCACTGGGCCGCGCAACTCCACGAAATTGGCCTGAGTGTTTCTCACTCGGGCTACCACAACCATGGGGCCTACCTGTTAAAGCACAGCGATATGGCGGGCTTTAGCCGCTTTGAACAAGAGCTGCTGTCACTGTTTGTCGGCTCCCACCGCAGAAAAATACGCGCTGAGCGTTTACAGCTATTGACAGCCGATACCCAGCAATCGCTGGCGGTTTTTTTTGTGTGCATGCGCTTGGCAGTACTGCTAAACCATCGCCGGGAAGATGACATCGACTTGCCACAAATCAGCGTAAAAGAACACAGTATTATTCTGGAATTTGCCGATGATTGGTTAGGTGATCACCCTTTAACTTATCACAAGCTGTTGCAGGAACAATATTACCTGGAGCCCTTACCTATTCAATTTGAGTTTTATTAATAATGATACCTTCTTTACTGCTTATTATTGCCGTTACCGCGCTTATCTACGCGATTAGGCAGATTGGCAAACAGCCCCCCGGGGCGAGAAAAAAACTGCTGATTCAATACGGACTGTATTTACTGGCCGCCGTTATTCTACTGCTGACCATCACCGGTAGGGTTCACTGGGTTGGCGCCGCCATAGCAATTCTGTTGGCCGGTGTGCAAAAACTGTTACTGCTCGCGCCTCGCCTGTTCCCCTTTTTACACATCTGGCTCAATCGAAAAAGTCGCTCAACCGCAAACACTCAGCAGCACTCTGGAAAAATGACCGTAGACCAGGCTAAGGACGTTTTTGGTATGGATACAGTGGACAGTGTCGAACAAATTACACGCCGACACCGCGAGCTCATGCAAAAAATGCACCCCGATCGTGGCGGCAGTGACTATATTGCCGCGCAAATCAATCAGGCAAAAGACATTCTTATTGAACATGTCAAGCACAGTTAAACTAAACCATCTCTGGTGTGTTTATATGATACTCGCCAGTGACCAACGTCTTTATACGGGTATTACCACCGATATCCGCCGTCGCTGGCAGCAACACAAAAATAAACAGGGGGCAAAATTTTTTTATGGCCGCAAACCCATCGCCCTGTGTTACCTTGAGGGCGATCATGATCGACGCAGCGCCAGCCAAAGAGAATACGCCATTAGACATCTCAGCAGAGATCAAAAATGGCAAATGATTATTGAACACTACGGACCTGCTCAACGCCATGACCCGAGCTAGACGCTGTATATAAGACACTGCATATGACTTACGCCATCGGACTGCTATTGCTGTTACTGTTATTCAACCTGCCTTCATGGTGGGTGAGATATGTAATGCGCAAACATTCCGCAGATATTGAATCCATGCCCGGTACCGGCGCAGAATTAGCGCAACACCTAATTGATCGTTTTGCGCTTGCGGGGGTCACAGTCAAACAAGGTGGCGCACATGACAATTACTATGACCCAGAGAATAATAGTATTTGTTTAAGCCCGCTTGTTTTCAATGGCAAGTCACTAACCGCCGTTGCGATTGCCGCCCATGAGGTAGGCCACGCGATTCAATTTACCAACAATGAGCCCATCAGCAAACTCCGAACACAGTACCTTTCAAAAGCCTTTAGTATTAAAAGAATTGGTATTGCACTCACCAGCGTGCTATCGCTGGCGGCAATAGTTATCAAGGCCCCTCAATTTTTATTGCTAACGGCCGCCATAGCCATATTGACCATGCTGGCATCGGTGGCAATGTACCTGGCAATACTGCCGGAAGAATGGGATGCCAGCTTTAATAAAGCCTTGCCCTTACTCAAAAGTGGCTATCTTGATGATAAGCACCTGCCCGCCGTGACAGAAATCCTAAAAGCCGCGGCCTACACTTACGTGGCAGGTGCCTTGGCAGAAGTACTGAATTTATGGCGCTGGCTACGCATTATGCGCTAGTGGTATGGCTTGCCTGGGGCTTGTCGAGATATTGTCTAAGGCTTATTCGAGACACAGAGGCTTTTTTATCCACAGGAATTGTCAGCTCAATCAACGCCATCTATCACTTTAGTAATACACTCTTTGGCTCGCGTTCACCCCCCAATAATCCATAAGCCCTTGAAAGTAAATTATTTTTGCCTTTGCCGAAATAATGTGAAAAGACTCGGTAAGAATGTTATCTACGGTATATGGTATATAGGCAAATTATTACCATTGCGTTACGGTCTGTTTATACAGTGATCTTAAAAAGAATTGTTTTAGCGCCAGATAACGATCAAGTTGAATAATAATAAATTGATACAGCAAGGGCACAGTAAGGGCACAGCAATGACACAATAAGAAAGTCGCTTTGTATTTGACATTGTTTTTTTGTTTTTCGTTTTACCCATAATGCTCAACTATGCACTGCGATAAGTGCCTTGCCTCACATAAATACTTTATTCTCTTCTAGCCTGGCCCAACACTGAAAAACCAATAATAAAACAGATTGACTTTGTCACGACAAAAGACAGTAGACCATGTGCACCACGGTAGATGGGCGCCCTTAGCCGTCGAGGCTGTCACCCAAAATGGCGTCAATCAACTAGTTCAGGACGAACTATTTGATTGTCAGGTTAATAGTGCATCCAGCAGTTTCTTAACGGGCGCCGCCAGACCCATTTGATCCCATTCGCCAGAGCTAAACCACCGGCCGAGACCGGTCTCTTGCACCTGTTTATGCTCAGCCTCAATATGGATATGTTGAGGGTAAATATCAAGATGGAAGTGGCTAAAAGTATGCCGAAAGGCTTGCCATGGCTGCTGCCTGGCAACATTGCCGTAGTGCCGCTGGCAATGTTGAAGAGCGCAACTGTGATCATCAAGTTCAGGAAAACTCCACAAGCCTCCCCAGATGCCTGTGGGCGGGCGTTGCTCTAATAAAACGTCGCCTTTGCTATTTTGTACAATTAAGAATTGAGCGTGTTTGACCGGCAAGACTTTCTTGGGCTTTTTGCCGGGGTAGGCCTCGGGCTTGCCTTGAGCGAGTCCCAGGCAGGTGCTCGAAACCGGGCAGAGTTCACACAGTGGTTGGCTGCGTTTGCAGAGTGTGGCCCCTAAATCCATTATTGCTTGTGTATAGTCAGCACAGCGTTGCCCAGGTGTGTGTTGCTCGGCAAATTGCCATAGTTTGTCGGCAACCTTTGCCTGTCCAGGCCAGCCCTCAACGCCATGATGGCGCGCCAGTACTCTTTTTACATTGCCATCCAGTATAACGGCCGGTTGATTCAGGGCCTGGCTGATAATGGCCCCTGCCGTTGAGCGGCCGATACCGGGTAGGGCTGCCAGCCCTTCTACCGTATTGGGGAATATCCCTTGATAGTGATCGACAAGGTGTTGAGCGCACTTGTGTAAGTTGCGCCCCCTGGCGTAATAGCCAAGCCCGGTCCATAACTGTAAGACCTCGTCTTGACTGGCCGCGGCCAATACGGCGACCTCGGGGAAGCGCTCTATAAAACGCTCAAAGTAGGGAATCACGGTATTCACCTGAGTCTGCTGTAGCATAATTTCTGATATCCACACCCGATAAGGCGTGCGATTGTGCTGCCAAGGCAAGCCGGTGCGGCCATATTGGTCGAACCAGCGGAGTACACGTTCAGAAAAATTCATTTATAAACAGGGCTTGTTGCAAACGGGGTGTGAGAGTGTAGAAGCTTTAGTTGACGGGCTCAAGTGATACAACATCTTATCATTCAAACAAGTTCACTACAGGTCAAGCTGGGCAAATTGGAAAATCGTGTACTGGCAATACGCACTGCCAATATAAAGCCTTGCGCTTTTATCAAATTCATTCTCTGGCTTTGTATCAATCCATGCCTATCAAGCCCTAAGACTGGCTCTTGGAGCAGCCCAATTGAGTGTGCTCGCTTAACGAAAAGTGTATGCAGATAAATGCAGGAATCAATAATGGCTATTTGCCACTGACGCCTTTTACTGTTGTTGCCTAGACCCATATGCGGCTACCAAGCCTATGGCGAGAAGATGTTCAATATTCCGATTTATTTTTTATCCAAGGCCAGCAGTGCTTCACTTGGTATGCATAACGCCATTATCTGAGCTATTCGAGTCAGTTGCAAAATCTATAAAGGACTCTAACAGTTCACCGCTAATGACGTTTTATCGAGATGAATAAATGCTTTAAGAATCATTAGCACTATTAATGATAGTCATATCAGGCTCAGCTTTACTTGTGTCATCATCAGAACGTGGGTCTACCATGTCGAAGAATGCTGATAACCATGACATCGTGTCAATGTTTTTAAATTGCTCAGTAATCGTAATTTTAGGTTCAGGTAATCCATCAGGTCGTGGTGCTGGGGGCCCTTCGGGCAGTTTGTCGTTAATTTTTGTCTTTGCTGTAGGTGGTTGTTCATCTTGCGCTTTATTATCAGAAGAATTACCGTGGAAATAAGAATATCTATCAGTATAAGAATCAATATTAAGATTGCCAGCACTAATAGCACTCATATCAGGCTCAGCTTTACCTGTGCCACCATCAGGGCTTGAGCCAGGGTCAGGCATACGGGCGGGAACAGCATTTCTAACAAGGTCAGTAAACGACATGAAAGGCATAAAGTAGTCACTAGGTAGTGTTATTGGGTCCCCTTCGGGCAGTGTGTCGAGAGTAGTTGTAATTCCTATACCTGGTTCTTCAGCATCTGAATGTTTATCAGAATAATCACTGCCGCCATCAGAATAGTTACTGTAGTTAAGAGGATCTCTACCGACACTACCAGAATTGCTTCTGTCGCCATCAGAATGAATGTCTTTATCCGCGTATTTTGCAAATTTTGCACTATCATTTTTTTGCGATGAAGGTTCTGGTTTCACTATGTCCATACTATAGTCGTTCTTTATCGGTACTGGGGGTTTTATTAGATCAGTCATGATTGAATACCTTTACAGTTAATATTGTGAGTTAGGTGGGGTCAATCTTTAAAACCACTGTCCGCTGCCTGCCTTATCGCGATACTCAGAATGTACTGTGCAATAGTGGGTTTTTGTTTAATCAGCCCATGTCAACCTTAACTAAAGTAATGCATGAGTGAAATATAGAATAGGATATAGACCGAAAGTGATAGCTCTATGCAGTCAGCTATAGAAAAGGTGAAGCACAAAGCCTGGGAATGGTTGGTTTTATCCGCTATTTACTTGATAAATAACAATAACTTAGCCGATAGTTTTAGGCGATTTCGCGTAATGGCGATTGTGACTCGGCCCGATGGCTGGTTGGGTTTATTTTTCCAAACCTCTAATTTCAATAGAAAAATCATTATTGACGGGCATCAAATTGAGGAATCCAGGATTTTATTGGCGAAATCTGATCAATCTCGATAAAATGCCGCCATTTAGAACATAATGTACTAGGGGGACTCAATGAGCGAAATTCGTACAGAGCTTAAATATTTATCTTCCCATGAGTGGGCGCGAGTGGAGGAAGACGGCACCGTTACTGTGGGTATCACCGATCATGCCCAGGCGAGCCTGGGGGATGTGGTCTATGTTGAATGCCCAGAGCTGGGCTCTACCGTAACCGCCGGTGAACAGGCGGGGGTTGTCGAGTCAGTGAAAGCGGCATCGGATATTTATTCGCCAATTTCGGGCGAAGTTATTGCAATTAACGAAGCGCTGGAGGATGCACCAGAAACGGTAAACGACTCTGCCTATGATGACGGTTGGTTTTTTAAGGTGCAGCCTGATCAACTGGCCGAGCTGGACAACGCTATGGATAGTGAAGCTTACGAAGAGCAGTTAGAGGATTAGCTAAGTGGCTCTTGGTGACTGCGCTTAGTCACATTAGCGGCCATCAAACAATGGGGTCTCTAAACCGACAGGTTAACCGCTAATCGTTTACCGTAAAAGATCTGTTGTTATCAGGTTTTAAAGGTAAGTTATTTTTGTTTGTAGGTGAGCGCTAACCAGCCGGGTAAGGCGGTCCTTTATTATATCTTTTAAAATGAAAGAGAATCTGATACCCCAATCCCCATATCAATCAATTGTGAGCAAAGGGTTTCATAGTCATACTGGCCAAGTCCAACATACTCCAGTACCTGCTCTGAAACCCTCTGCCACTCGTGGTCCTCTGTTTGTTGCCCCAGGTTGCGGTAATTGCCACAGATATTTTCAGCCATTTTAAGGATGGTTAATAGTGTTCGCTTCTGAGGGTTTTGCTTGTCGTCTGAGATAATTTTTTCGACATTGTGGTGCTCGTGGATGGCCTGGCTGATGTAGAGAGGCAGGTTCCAGGACTTGGCCACATAGTAACCCACAACAGCGTGGTTGGTTTGTATTAATTCATTTTCTATATCTGTAATAGAGGCATTATCGCGGGCATAAGACTTTTGAATGACCTCTTGATAATTGTCAAAACGCATCATTAACAAGGGCACTCCGCAATTGTGAAATAAGCCCAAGGTATAAGCTTCATCTGGTGTAGGGTAGCCAATCAGTTTGGCGATAGCCGCGCAAGCTTCGGCAATTTCCATGGCGTTATCCCAAAAACTGCCCAGCGCAATAATATCGTCATTGGAGAGTTCGCCTTTGATTGATAGCCCATTGACCAGATTGACAACGCTGTTCACCCCCAGAATGTTGACTGCCTGCTTGATCGAGGTGATATTGTTGGCAAGGCCAAATGAGGGGGCGTTAACTGTTTTCAGGATTTTTCCCGATAGCCCAACATCCTGACTGATAAGTTTGCCGATTTTTTCCAGATCGGTATCGGGCATTAGCTGTTCCATTTGCAGGTCTACTAAAATTTGCGGCTGCGGTGGAATATGCGTTCCCTTAAGAATGGCCTGTATTTGTTCTGTGGTGAGATCGACTGACATGAGTTCGTCCTGTTATCCATTTTCTGAATCAGGTGAAAGCAAAGCGATCACTTGATTTAAGTTGGCGATAATATCTGCGGGGGCTGTATCGCTATTATTGCGCATTTGTGTTGATAAACTGTTTAAGGATTGTGCCAATTGCTGTTGCTGTTGGGCGTTGAATAATATCCTTGCCAGCGAGAGCCTGGAGCTTTCTGCAGAATCCACACCTGCCGTCGTGGCAAAATAGAGCGATTCAAGGGTATCTATTGTTAGGCTCATTGATGGGCGATGGCCGTTGGCAAAACTGTCTAAGGGGATATTGTCGCTGTTATTGCTATTGTGATGATTCAATAGATCGCGCAAGTGCACAATACAAGACTGAAAGCTTTGCTTGAATACCATGACTTTTTCAATGACGGGAAGTTGTTCAAAAGCGGTATGCAAAAGCCCATTTTTTTGCCACTGTTTGAGCAAGCTCTGGCTGTCATCGCTTAATAGTTCACTTTGTAACAGCAGTAGTTGCCGCCGTCGGTTGTTAGGTAATTCATTTTGTTGCAGGCCACTTTGCGCTAATACCAGTGGCACTTTATGCTTTGCTTGAAAGCGTTTAAAGGCAGCCTTATCGCTTTTTGCCCAAAGTAGCGTTTCTATGGCATGTAAGCCCAGGGTCACTTCCTGGTCGTCACTAAAGCCGTGTTGCTTACGCAAAGTGCTTTTGGTAATGGGCAGGGCAATATCGTTAACAATGCCGCTGTGGGCATAAATATCGTAACTGTCTAGATAAGCCGGTTGTAGCGGCCATGCCGCTAGCGAGAAGCGCCATTGGTTTAGTTGTTTAAAAACGCTATGGTTGTTGCCATTTTCAAGAAACAGAAAGGGCAGCAGAGTGTAGTAGCTGTTCAAGGCCTGTAACCATTGTGTTTTTGCTCTACTGATACTGTCTTTTGAGGGTGAATCCAGTAACTGCTCTATGGATAGTTGCAGCTGTCGTATTTGCTGGTGGGTCTCTTCCAACTGGCGACTGGCCTGTTGCCAAAATAGCGGCGCTAATAGAGAGGCATCCTTCTCTGCCAGAATCCTTTTTACCCTTGCATCATCGGCTATAGATGCCGGGTTCTCAATGTTGCTTTTATCGGTACAGCCGACCGTCATTAATACCAGAACCAGCAGTATTATCCATAGGCTGGGGTAGTAAGCCCGCTTTATGGTGCCGCTGATTGGGTTTTGGATACGGGCGGGTGGTTTGGATGTTGTCATGGAAAGCTCAGCGGGTTTTTTCTTGTGGTCAGCCTAATGGTTTGCCGGCAACTGATTGTCTGGGATTACGGCTTCCAGGCCATGTATTGAGTCACTTAAGTATAGGCTCTGTCACCAGGATTTGCCGGTATCAAATGCATATTTAGCCGCCTTTGCTGAACTTTTTGGCGCATTACCGTTTAAGGTGGAGAAGAAAATACTGCCGCTCAATCCTGTCTTAGGCTGATAATTGACCAGCCAGCGTGTTCAGCATAAGATCGTAAGCGTTCATCGGGGTCTACCGCGACGGCAGAGTCTGCGTATTCCAGTAGCGGTAGATCATTGATCGAGTCGCTGTAGAAGCGAATATGCTCGGGCCTTAGTGTATGTTCCTGCAACCATTCTTCCTGCTGCCATTTTTCCTGTAACCATTGCTGTAGGCGGGTGATTTTGCCTTCTTGAAAGCAAGGCGTGCCGGATATTCTCCCGGTGAATTGTCCATCAATGGTTTCGAGTTCTGTGGCCAAAATTTGATCAATTCCCAACCAGGGGCCAATGGGCCCGGCAATAAAGCGGTTGGTGGCGGTGATGATCAATAATTGATCGCCATTGCTTTTATGTTGCTCAATTAAGCGAAGGGCTTTGGGTAGTTTGAGGGTTTCGACAACGGTCTCCATAAATTCCCGGTGGAGTTGATCCCGCTCACTGACGGATAAGTCCATTAGCGGTGCCAGTACAAACTGTTGATATTCGTGGATATCCAATGTCTTGTCTTGGTATTGACGGTAGAAACGCTCATTTTCGCGACTGTAGTGGTCTTTGTCGACGAGCCCTTTGTGGACTAAAAACTGCCCCCAGGCATAGTCGCTGTCGCCGGATAAAAGGGTATTGTCGAGGTCGAATATCGTTAAATTCACAGGTCTTTATGCTTATCTATAATTGGCATGGCGAGGATACGCATATGCCTCTTAAACAGCAATAGTCTTATCAAATGGCAGTATTATCTTGCATCTGTGCGGCTTAACTGGGTCTGTTAGTATGTATCAGCTTCTTTAGTGCATCTCAAAGCCTTGGCTGTATTTCCCAAGTAAGCGATGAATGCTGCATATCGGCAGACTCTTGGGCAATGTGCCTGCCCGTGCCGGTGTATTTGGCGACGCTACACTCTGTAATGCTGTTAGGGGGGCTGTAGTTAACTGACAGATTAATAATATCTATTCTAGAGAGGCTTTTCATTGTTTTTGACATTGTTTTTGACATTGTCTTTCATATTGTTTTCGATCTTCAAAATTTCGGCCTTTGCAGCCACCTTTGCGACTTGCTTGCTTATCACTATCAATCTTTTATTCTAAAATCCAGTTAAATAATAACCTGATTACCACAATTGTTAAGTTGATCACTAACCGGCATTGCGGCACTGGGTTGTCTATGCTGTAATGATTTCCTTGTTAGTGCCGCTTTTTTAGTTATGAATAGAAATTTTCCTGATCAGTCGCAACTTTCTGAGGATGATCTGCAAGGTATTATTGGCCTGGCGCCGGTGGGAATGATTGTTTCTGATGTGGAGGGAAAGTTCATTTATGTCAATTCCGCCCTTATGGATTTATTGGGCTATGACCATAATGAAATTTATCGAGTCGACCTTGTTGTCACTTCCTCTGAAGATCTTGGTATTAATCAACAGATTCGCCAACGATTACTTGAAGGACGCGACCAAACCGTGGTTATGGAGAAGCGCTACCTCCATAAAAGTGGCCGTTCCATTCTGTGCTTAGTGTCTATTGCCGGACTAAGAAATAAAAATAATCAAATAGATCGGTTCGTTGAGCAAATTATTGATATTGAATATCGCAAGAAGATGGAAAAGTCTGCCGATCTGTTTCGATCTATTATCAATGCATCCCGTGATGCGATGTATATTATCGACCCGAATACGGGAAAAATTCTTGATGCAAACTTGCATAGCTGTGAGCTTTTAGGTTACAGCTATGAAGAAATGCTGGAAATGTATGTAGCGGATATAGAAGTATCCCTCAGTAC
>JBCBZU010000262.1:0-3990 GCA_039815165.1 Pseudomonadota bacterium | reverse complement strand
TGAACGAACAGACGGACGCGCCCGCGTGCAGGCTGTGGCATCAGCTAACGGTGGCTCTGCTGGAGTTCGTATCGGATCCGGCGAACGCGGAGGCCGGGGGGGGGCTGGTGCGGCTCTGCACGGAGTTCGTGGCAAAGTTCGAGGCGAAGATAAATCAGCTACGATTCGTGCAGATCCTGTGCTCGGCGGGGAAGACATGCTCAGGTATAGTACGTACCAGGTACCACACAATAAGTGCATTAGTCGAAGGCGTTTTTTTTTTTGTTTGCACCCCTGTTTTTCACAGCACTACTTTTTTATTTGGCGACAAAACCTATGACGCCTTCTTTGAGGGCGTCACCCGTGATGTGCCTATTTACACCCGTTACGGTAATCCCACCCAATGGAGTGTCCAGGAAAAAGTCGCCGCTCTGGAGAATGCTGAAAGTGCCGTGGTGTTTTCCTCCGGTATGGCTGCCATTGCAACCACAATTTTTGCCTTGATGAATAAAGGCGGGCATATTATTTCTTCCTATGATGTTTATGGGGGCACCTACAATCTGCTGCGTGAAGACCTGCATCAAGCCGGTCGAGAAGTCAGCTTTGTTGATCCAACAAACCTGGAAGAAGTTGAATCGGCAATTAAGCCCAATACCCAAATGTTTCTCTTTGAAGGCTTGTCCAATCCTTTATTAAAAGGGCTTCCCCTGCAATCTATTTGTGCTATTGCAAAAAAATATGACATCTTAGTGGTTATTGATAACACATTTCTCTCACCGGTGGCGCTGAAGCCACTGGAACATGGCGCTGACGTGGTTATTCACAGCGCAACAAAATATTTAAACGGCCATAGTGATATGACGGCTGGTGTAGCCGCAGGTTCCAGAAAATTTATGGATAGGATTTGGGCGCAAATGTTGCGTTTCGGCGGGCAGCTCGATCCAAATTCCTGCTTCTTGCTGGAAAGGGGCATGAAAACTCTGGCTTTACGTATGCAAGCCCACTCGGAAAATGCGAACACCATAGCAACGGCATTGAACAATCATCCTGCGATTGAAAAAGTGTATCACCCGTCTTTAGCAGATTATGAATGTTCCGAGCTTAAACAACTATGCCGTGGAAACTATGGCGGCGTGGTTAGCTTTGAGGTTCGAGGTGGTGATGATGCAGCGCTTCGCTTTCTCGAAAATTTAAAAATCCCACAGGTTGCCACCAGTCTTGGGGGCATAGAATCCCTTGTCAGCATGCCGTTTAATACTTCTCATAGTTCTTTAAATGATTATCAACGAGAACTTATTGGCATTCGCCCTGGATTGGTTCGATTATCTGTCGGTGTCGAAGATGTGAGTGACTTAATCGCTGATCTGGATCAGGCGCTGACCGGCATAAAACTCGAAAAATCGGAAAAAATTGAAGCGTTGGCATAACCATTACCTAAAGATACTGCCCGGTTTAGAGAAAACAATACACTGTTATTTCAAACCTCCGATGGCAGCAGGCGACCCAGAGCGTATCAGGAGGTATTGACAGCGTTTTTGGCATGACAGGGTATTCTTTCAAGTGCCTCCTTAGTAAATATCCAATCAATAATGCAGGTGGAAACAAGCAATGAAAAATGGTGTAAATGTAGCAGGCGTAAGTGAACTCATGCATGAAATTCGCGATGATTCAGCGCAGGGCGTTTTTGCTTATGATGCCGAGGCGCAGTGGACGGGCGGTGATAGTTTGCTCGCTTTTGTCAATTCGGCAATGATAGGCAGTGTCAAAAGTTCAAGAAGCTTTCAGTGGCGCGTCACTTTGGCAGAATCTGCATCTGTATCAGATGTATCCGCGAGAGAGATGGTGTTTACACCAGAAGAACTGGCGCTAACCGGTTTAGGCGCCTGTGCCATGTTAACCATGGTTAAAGGCGCCACTACCTGCGGCAGAAATATTCAAAGTTTACAGTTTCTTGTAAAGGGTAAACACTATCCCGCCGTTGATGGTCATCCTGCGGTACTGGCTGATTTCGATTATCGCGTTGAATTTGATGCGGAATCAGAGGAAGACAACCATCTTTTCTCTGAAGTACTTAAAAAGCTTTCCAACCACAGCCCTAATCATCGAACCATCGTTGAAAGAAATACGGTATCCGTTCCTAACGCTGATTTACAGGTCAATACGCTAAACGCTGTTGCTATCGATAGGCATAGCGAGTTATTGCAAGTTGAAATGAACTGGGAATACGGGTTTCAGCTACACGTCAGCTATGACGATGTGCGCTATACCCGCGTTGATCAGCCAAAGCAGGCAGGGGGTATAGACAAAGGTGCCAACCCGCAAGAAATACTCATGTCCGCCTTTGCCGCATGCCTGTCGAGAACCTTTATTCAATTGATGGCTAAAGAAAAGCTAAGTCTTAACGGTGTAAAAGTCCAAACCAAAGGGCATGTGGATATGCGGGGCATGCTGGGTATTGATCCGTCCATCCCGAGTAAACTGCAAAGTATATCTGTTGATTTTTTTGTCGATAGTCCTGCAAGTAAACAAACACTGGACGGTCTCATATTAAAAGCCATAGAACAATCACCGATTACACGTTTGATTATTGAACCGCAGCAAGTCAACTTGCATCTGCATCGACAAAGTGCCCAAATCATTGCCTTTGTCAGCAAAGGCGAATAATGTTCAGAGATGCCCTTTATTGATCAGTTAACGAGAAGTTTAATGCCAGAGTTCAGCGAGCGTGATCGTCTATCTTTACCCCTTGACTGTGCAGTTCAGGTTGTTGGTTTTGGTATTTCAGGTCTGGGATTGGCATTTGCTGCCGATAGACAGTGCCAATTTGAAAAACTGTGTCAGCATGGGCTGGTGTATATTGATAAACGCCGTGAGTCAGATTTCAGTAGCCTGAATTTTGATATTTTATCCAATTCACCTGCCTCAGACTTTATTGAAGGCATTCGTCCCGGTGGCTTGTTTAGTGCTTTACTTAACAGCCAAAATGGAAAGCGTCTGCGCTGTCTTAAAAATAAAGAGACGCCTTTGACATTAGTGTCTGAATTTTTTGCCGATGCGGCCGATTGTCTAAGCACATTGCTAAAGCCTTACTTAAGGTCATCGGTGCTCAGCAGAAAATGTGTCAGCACTATAAAAATTAATAGGGATAACACCACTAGCAGTTATGATATGGATGGCAATCTCTTGGTCCGTTCACGCTATACCGTTATCGCAACCGGCGGAGTGGAGGCAAATAATAGTGAGTTTGCGTCAGTGGCGCGTCAACGGTTAGCGGATTTGGTTCAGTCAGAGCCGATTTTACGCGGGCTTATGGACAATCGCTTAAAGCAGATAATATCGACGGGGCAACAAATCGCTATTATCGGCGGATCTCACAGCGCTTTTTCAGTGGTTGATTATTTGTTGAGAAATTTTTCAAGTATTATTCAACGCGAGCAAATTTTACTTGTTCATAGAAGTCCAATCAAACGCTACTATAAAAACATAAAGGACTTTAATAAAACCTCAGCCAGCAAAGAAGAGGGCTTGGTGGATTTTGAAACCCAAACGGTTAATCGCTATTCCGGGTTGCGTTGTGATGCCAGGTTTAACTATGAAAATATACTCAACGGCAATGAAAACAGAGTCAACATTGTATCTGCGGCAGACGCAACGATTGAAAATTTACTTGCCGCCAATGCTAATCCCGTAGGCATGCTTGTACAAGCGACCGGCTACCATTCACAAATGCCTACGATTATTGATCACAATCATCAGCCGATTGCCACCAAATGCACTGGCGGTCAAACGGAGCTATCGCTTAACCACCACCTGATTAGTGAAAACAAGCAAGTGCTGGAGTCTATTTTTGGCATTGGTTTAGGCACTTTTATAGCCTCTGCTGCTCCCTATTCGACAACGGGTGAGGTGGCGGTAGGCGTCAATATTTATCACCAGAAAGATGCGGATACGATTATTAGCCAAATACTTGGCCAATTAGGTAATGAGCCCTTGTTGCCGCTGGCACAAAAC
>JBCBZU010000230.1:0-4438 GCA_039815165.1 Pseudomonadota bacterium | reverse complement strand
TAGAGTGCATATAAAAATTGATCATCTTTAGAAGCGCTCCGGGTATATTTTAACTTATTGATGTTAATAATGAGGTATAGCTAATGGAATTTGAACGTTTACTAAAAGCCATGGTAGAAAAAGGCGCATCGGATTTATTCCTGACTGCCGGCCTACCCCCGTCGATCAAGCAGCACGGTCGCGTTGTTCCACTATCGACCACGCCACTAACGCCGGAAAAATGCCGCGAATTAATTATGGCAGCGATGAATGAAAACCAGCGGGTCGAATTTTTAGAAACCAAAGAGCTTAATTTTGCCATTAGTGCTCGCGGTGTGGGTCGTTTCCGTTGCAGTGCATTTTACCAGCGCAATCTTGTGGGAATGGTACTGCGTCGAATTGAAACACAAATTCCCACAGTGGATGGCTTGGGTTTGCCGGAAATTGTTAAAGACCTGGCAATGACAAAACGCGGTCTGATTGTGTTTGTGGGTGCAACCGGTACAGGTAAGTCTACCTCACTGGCATCTATGATTGGTCATCGCAATCGCAATAGTAAAGGCCACATCATCTCTATCGAAGATCCCATTGAATTTATTCACCAACATCAAAGCTGTATTATCACCCAGCGTGAAGTGGGCTTGGACACAGAATCATTTGAAGTGGCTTTAAAAAATACTTTGCGGCAAGCCCCCGATGTTATTTTAATTGGTGAGGTACGTACCCGCGAAACCATGGAGCACGCCATTAGTTTTGCAGAAACAGGCCACCTTTGCTTGTGTACACTGCACGCCAATAATGCTAACCAGGCTTTGGATCGCATACTGCATTTCTTTCCCGCTGATCGCCACCAACAATTGTGGATGGATTTATCTTTAAATCTAAAGGCGATGGTTGCACAGCAGTTAATTCCCACACCTGGTGGCAATGGTCGTCGTGCGTGCTTGGAAATATTGTTAAACACTCCATTAGCGGCTGACTTAATCGGCAAAGGCGCAGTCAGTGATCTCAAAGAACTTATGAAGAAATCCACTGAAGTAGGTATGCAGACTTTTGACCAAGCCCTATATGAGCTTTACGATGCCGGTGAAATCACTTATGAAGACGCGTTGGCCCATGCCGACTCTGCAAATGACCTGCGTCTATTGATTAAATTGGCCTCTGAGTCAGATGCAGAATACCTATCCCATGCGGCAGATGAGTTAGCCATTGAAGAAGAAGATAAAGGCAGAAGCAATCACTTTTTAAGATAAAAAGCTTGAGTCATTACTAACGGGGCACTTGCACACGCTGTCAGTACGTCCTGATACGCCCTAGGTCGGCTCCTGCTGCCGAAGGTTTGAAATGGCAGTGATTCTTTTATGTGGATTAAGCGTTGGCTTGCTTGATGGTGAGTATTTAAGAAAATTGATGAGCTAAGGTTACACCTTCCAAAATTGCACGCTTTGCATCAATCTCTGATGCGATATGAGCACCCCCAATAATATGAACATGGTTATTTATACCACTGAGTTTTTTAAATAATTCGTTGTTCGATTCCTGGCCTGCGCAAATCACTATGGTATCGACCGCTAGAGTCTTTATCTCTCCTTCTGTTGAAATAGTCAGGCCTTCATCATTTATATCCCGGTAGTCAGCACCGCTAATCATAACTACGCCTTTATGACGTAGTGCTTGGCGATGAATCCAGCCTGTGGTTTTGCCTAAATTTTTCCCAAGTGATTCAGTTTTTCTTTGCAATAAATAAATTGTTTTATTTGATGCAGTAATTTCTTTAGCTTTTAATGCGCCTCGTTGCCGATAATATTTATCAATGCCCCACTCATCATTAAAGTGATCCAGCGTATGTTGATGCGAGCAGTTATATGCTAAAAATGTGGCCGTATCAAAACCAATGCCACCCGCACCAATGATAGCGACTCTTTCACCTACGCTCTTTTTTTGGTAAAGCACTTGCTGATAATCCAACACCTTAGGATTGTCGATGCCGGGAATGGTAAGTGCTCGCGGGCGAACGCCCGAGGCAAAAACGATGTGATCAAAGCCTTGTTCGGCAATACTTTCATCAATGAGTGTATTGAGCTGGACTTGAATGCCGAGACGCTTTATCTGCGCCTTAAAGTAGCGTAGGGTTTCATGAAACTCTTCTTTTCCCGGAATCTCCTTGGCAATGTTAAATTGACCACCAATTTCATGGTGGCGCTCGAACACAGTGACATCATTGCCAAGGCTTTGGGCTTCAATAGCAAAAGACAGGCCCGCAGGTCCAGCACCAACAACCGCGATTGTTCGTGGCTTGGATGTTTTGCAAAGGGTAAATTCAGTTTCTCGACATGCCTTCGGATTGACCAAACAACTGGCCAGCTTTCGTTGAAAAACGTGGTCGAGGCAGGCTTGATTGCAAGCAATACAGGTATTGATTAAGTGGCTGTTATTGGCTTCGGCCTTATTTAAAAAGTCTGGGTCAGCAAGAAATGGTCTGGCCATAGACACTAAATCCGCTTGCTTGGACGCTAAAATACTTTGCGCAATCTCTGGTGTATTAATACGATTAGTGGCCACCAAAGGTAGATTGACTTCCGATTTTAACCGGGACGTAATCCAGCTAAAAGCTGCCCGTGGCACTTGGGTTGCAATGGTGGGTACTCGCGCTTCATGCCAGCCTATGCCGGTATTAATAATAGATGCTCCTGCTTGCTCAATGCCTTTGGCCAGTTGAATAACTTCATCAAGAGTGGAGCCTTCTTCAACAAAATCCAACATAGAAAGCCGGTAAATAATAATAAACTCAGGCCCGACTTTTTCACGTACCGCTCGCAGGGTTTCAACGACAATGCGAATGCGATTTTCGAAACAGCCACCGTAGCGATCACTGCGGTGATTTGTACGTGGTGCAATAAATTGATTGAGAAAATAACCTTCAGAACCCATGATTTCCACACCGTCGTAACCGGCTTTTTGCGCTAACTGTGCGCACTTTGCATAATCATTAACGGTTTTAGATATGCCTCTTAAGGAAAGTGCTCGGGGCTTAAAAGGACTTATAGGTGATTGAATGGCAGAAGCAGATACATTAAAAGGATGATAAGAGTAACGGCCTCCATGAAGTATTTGTAGACAAATCTTACTGCCCGCCTGATGCACGGTATCGGTAAGCATACGGTGATTTTTCAACTGCCAGGAAAAACTAAGCTGCTTGGCAAAAGGCTCTAAGCGACCGGTAAAATTTGGAGAAACCCCCCCGGTCACAATAAGGCCAACGCCCCCCAAAGCCCGTGCTTTATAAAATGCAGCCAGCCTTTTGTAGCCCCCCTTAAGTTCTTCTAAACCCGTATGCATTGAGCCCATCAACACTCGATTTTTCAGCGTTGTAAAACCTAAGTCCAGGGGTTCAAAGATATTGGGGAAGGCTGTCATCGCAAATTTTTACGCAAGATTTTACCCACATTGCTTTTTGGCAATTCATCGATAAATTCAATTAGTTTCGGTCGCTTGTAGCCTGTTAGGTTTTCTCGACAGTAGTCGAGCAGAATATCCTCGGTCAGAGTATCGTCATTCTTGACGACAAAGGTTTTTATGGCTTCTCCGGTAGTGTCGTCGGCAATACCGATACTTGCCGCTTCAGTCACCATTGGGTGTGAACTTATGATGTCGTCAATTTCATTAGGGTAAACATTAAAGCCCGAGACCAGAATCATGTCTTTTTTCCGGTCCATGATTTTAATGTAGCCATCGTCATTAATTTGGGCAATATCGCCTGTTCTAAAGAAACCATCACTGGTAAAGGCGGTATCATTTAACTCCGGCAACTGCCAATAACCCTGGGTGACCTGAGGCCCTTTAATGCAAAGCTCACCCGGCGTGTTGATGCCCAGGTCATTGCCTTCTTCATCTTTAATTTGTATATAGGTAGAAGGAATAGGCATACCGATATAGCCGTTGTACTCTTCTAAATTCAATGGATTAATGCAGGCAGCGGGCGAGGTTTCGGTCAAGCCATAGGCCTCCACCACTGTGCAGCCGGTACGTTTTTTCCATTCCTCTGCAACGTCATGAGTGACCGCCATGCCACCGGCAAAGGTCGTCTTCAAACGCGAAAAATCCATAGTGTCAAAAGTAGGAGTATCCATTAATTTTCTAAGAAGTGTATTGACGCCGGTGATAATTGTAAATTGCTCTTTCGCAATAAGTTTAATAAAGCCGGAAAAGTCACGGGGATTAGTGATTAATACATTTTCACCACCGATGCTCATAATAAACAGGCAATTTGCCGTTAAAGAAAAAATATGATAAAGCGGCAAGGCCGTAATAATTTTCTCTTTACCGTCATCAACAAATGTACCAAACCACCAGCGCGCTTGTAAGACATTTGCCACGATGTTGCCGTGAGTTAGTATTGCACCGTTGGAGACCCCGGTAGTGGCGCGGGTCTCTGGTGAGTGCGGCGGGTCGGGGTGGG
>JBCBZU010000003.1:0-18919 GCA_039815165.1 Pseudomonadota bacterium | reverse complement strand
GACTGCTTGCCCCGATTGCCATTCCTCAACTTCTCTTTGCTATGGGTAAAGTTACATACCTGCCAAGATTAGCAGCTAGGGCCATGTTTAGCGGTGTAATAAGCACACTCATGGACATGGCCAGTGCTGCCTTTAACCGTTTTATGGATTTTTTCAACAGAGCTGAAGCTATTCAAGAAGATATAGAAACGGGCGGCCAGTTAACTGCCCAGCAAGCCGAGTTGGCCAATAACGATCTGGAAACATTGGTAACTCTAAGTGGGCAACTTGCTGCTGGTGCCGTTGAACTTGTTAGGAGTGCTTGGGATGCAAAGCAAGGGGGTAGTTCTCTTGATCCTGCGCAATTAGAAGAGCTGCAAACTATTGCTGATTCTCATTTAAGACAAGCAGAAGATGCTGCCCGATTGGCCCAAGAAATTAAGGATAAGATCCCAGAGCAGACATCCGAAGACGGAGTGCCGGAAGAAAAATCTGAAATCGATGATGATGAAGAAAAATCTGAATTTGATCATCAACTTGATGATCTGGACAGCACTCTCGGTTCTGCGTCTGAAGCGATGGATGCTTATAAGCGGGAACTTTCAGTTGATGTTGATGCTCGATCAGTTTTTGAATTGAGCGCAGAAATGATGGAAGAGGCTTTTGATCAAATGTCCAATGCCACACCGGATGGCTCAAGTAGCGAAGATGCTAACACCGATATAGAGGGCATAAGTGTGTGGTCGGACGCTGACGCAGCCGAAAAAGTGGCGGAAAATCTTGACTCTAGTCTAAAAAGCATAACCACCCAGAAATCATTGTTGGCGGCCCATACTTGGATGTTTTCACTCACTTGGTATAATTCTGATCTTGCCGAAGTGGATCAAAACGGCGATCCGCGACCATTTCGTGAATCTGGGTTAGATCAAATTGATTGGAAACCTGATATATATAAAATCTACAGCTCTTCCTATACGCAGGCTTCACTCGATTTTACCTGGGAAGGACAAAGTGATGTTCAAGCAAAATGGAGAAATATGTTCCAAGGAGGCTTCGATAATGGCTATGCATTTGCTTTTACCGACGTAGGTAAAGCCATAAACGGTGGCTAGTCACCCACGGAGTATGCTACACAATGATTTAAAAAGCGCTTATCCACGGCAACTACAGCAGCAATGGCCAACAGTATTTCAGGCTGATCTTGTGTTGTAAAAGATCCTATCAGAGCAGGAATAGAGTTTTACTTTTAATTGGACGCTTATTATGGTATAAAGCGCTCCCGTCAAAGTGGCTCAGTTCATATTTGGCAAATATATTCATTTAACCGTCACACATATACCGACACGTCGGTCCGGGTGCCCCTGTCGCGCTGCTGTCAGCAAGATAAGGGTTGATCGTTCGGGGTATATGGAGGCTTAACCCAATAAAAGGTACTGCTATGTCCACAGTAAGCATGCGCGATATGCTGCAAGCCGGTGTCCACTTTGGTCACCAAACCCGCTACTGGAACCCCAAGATGAGTCACTATATCTTTGGGGCCCGCAACAATATTCACATCATCAACCTCGAACACACGGTGCCGGCCTTTAACGAAGCGCTGGCAGCCATCAAGGTAATGGCCTCACAAAAGAAAAAAGTGCTGCTGGTCGGCACCAAGCGCGCCGCCCAAAAAACCATTAAGGAACAGGCCGAGCGCGCCGCCCAGCCCTATGTGAGTCACCGCTGGTTGGGCGGCATGTTGACCAACTATAAAACCATCCGCGCCTCTATCCGCCGCTATCGTGAGCTGGAAGCCCAAAGCCAGGATGGCACCTTCGAAAAACTCACCAAAAAAGAGGCTCTAATGCGCACCCGTGCCATGGACAAGCTCGAACGTTCCATCGGCGGCATCAAGGATATGGGGGGCCTGCCTGATGCCCTGTTTGTTATCGATGTAGAGCATGAGCGCATTGCCGTTAACGAGGCAAACAAACTCGGCATTCCCGTCTTCGGCGTGGTGGATACCAACAGCGACCCGGCGGGCGTTGATTACGTTATCCCAGGTAATGACGACGCCATTCGCGCCATCAAGCTCTATATCACCGCCATCGCCGACGCCTGCATCGAGGGCTCATCGAGCAGTCAGCCAGTGCCCAATAAAGATGAGTTTGTCGAAGTTGACGCCAACCCCGACCAGGGTCAGGCCGCGCAAGGCTAGAGCCAGGGGTCGCCCGCCCAAGACGGCGGGCTCTGAGTAAGTCGCCCAACCATTAACCGCCCCCCGTTTGTAGGCGGGCACCAGTAAACACCAACAGATTTGAGGACATCACTATGGCAGCAGTCTCTGCTTCAATGGTTAAAGAACTTCGCGAGCGCACGGGTTTGGGCATGCTGGAGTGCAAAAAAGCACTGAAACAAGCCGACGGCGATATTGAACTTGCCATTGAAAACTTACGTAAAGCCAGTGGCCTGAAAGCGGCCAAAAAAGCCGACCGCACCGCCGCCGATGGCGTGGTTGCCGCTCGGGTTGCCGAGGACAACAGCTACGGTATTCTGGTCGAAGTCAATTCTGAAACCGATTTTGTCGCCCGCGATGAGGGCTTTTTGCACTTTGTTGCCCAGGTGCTCGACAAGGCATTTGCCCACAAGCTGGTGGATGTGTCTGCACTGATGCAGGGCGACCTGGAAAATGCCCGTGAAGCACTGGTGCAAAAAATTGGTGAAAATATCAGCGTTCGCCGCCTGCAAATGCTAGAGGGCGAAACCGTGGGTGCCTATGTTCACTCCAATAAGCGCATTGCGGTATTGACTCAATTACAGCAGGGTAGTGATGCCCTGGCAAAAGATGTCGCCATGCACGTGGCAGCGGTTAATCCTCAGGTACTGAGCCCAGAGCATATGCCTGCGTCAGTGCTCGAAAAGGAAAAAGCCATCATTAAGGCGCAACCGGATATGGAGGGCAAGCCCGCCGAGATCGTCGACAAAATGATGGTTGGCCGCATTAACAAGTTTCTTAAAGAAAACAGTTTGATTGAGCAGGCCTTTGTCAAAAACCCCGATATATCCGTCGGCCAATTGGCGAAAGACGCGGGTGCAACGGTACTCGACTTTGTCCGTTTTGAGGTGGGTGAGGGCATAGCGGTTGCAAAGGTCGACTTTGCCGATGCGGTTGCCGCCCAGTTTCAAGCCTCTAAATAAGCCACGCCCGCGATAGATGGCTTAAACAGCCGCTTGAGAAGGGGAGAAGTGCGTTCGCACTTCTCCCCTTCTTGCTGTTAGAATAGCCCACCTTTTCAGATTCAGGTGACCTATGGCAAACAAAGGCGACAAAAAGTATAGGCGCATACTGCTCAAACTCAGTGGTGAAGAGTTAATCGGTGCCGAAGGTTTTGGCATCGATCCGAAAGTACTGGATAAGATGGCCCTGGAAATTGGTCAACTGGTTGGCATAGGTGTGCAGGTGGGCCTGGTCATTGGCGGCGGCAATCTTTTTAGAGGGGCCGCCTTAAGTGCAGCCGGGCTCGACCGCGTAACCGGCGACCATATGGGCATGTTGGCCACCGTGATGAATGCCCTGGCCATGCGCGACGCGCTGGAGCGCTCCAATATTACCTCCCGAGTTATGTCGGCTATACCCATGAGCGGGGTGGTTGAGCACTATGATCGCCGCGCGGCCATACGCTTCTTAACGGCAGGTGAGGTGGTTATTTTTGCGGCGGGCACTGGCAACCCGTTTTTTACCACGGATTCCGCAGCCTGTTTGCGCGCCATTGAAGTCGAGGCAGATCTGGTGCTCAAAGCCACCAAGGTGGATGGGGTATATACCGCTGATCCCTTTAAAGATTCCAGCGCCACTAAATATGATCGCCTGACCTACGACACCGCCCTGGAGAAAAAGCTCGAAGTTATGGACTTAACGGCCATTTGCCTGTGTCGGGACCACACTATGCCGGTGCGCGTATTCCAAATGGCCAAGCAAGGCGCACTGCTCAATATCGTGGTCGGCGGCAATGAAGGCACTTTAATTGAAGCCAGTTAGCCATTAGTTAGCCATTAGTTAGCCATTAGTTAGCAGAGAGTAAAACAAAATTATGATTGAAGACATTAAAGAAGACGCCCAGCAACGAATGCAAAAAAGCGTTGATGCCCTCGGCGTTAATTTTAACAAAATCCGCACCGGGCGCGCCCACCCCAGTATTTTGGATGGCCTCACGGTCGACTACTATGGCGCAGAGACACCGCTCTCGCAAGTGGCCAATATCTCAGTGCTCGACGCAAGAACACTGTCAATCAGCCCCTGGGAAAAACACCTGACCCCCGACATTGAAAAAGCCATCCTCAAATCGGATTTGGGCTTAAACCCGGCCACCAGCGGTGAACTAATCCGCCTGCCCATGCCCCCGCTAACAGAAGAGACCCGCAAACATTTTATTAAGCAGGCCAAGTCCGAGGCAGAGAATGCAAAAATCTCCATTCGCAGTATTCGCCGCGATGCGCTGTCGGATGTAAAAGAGCTGTTAAAAGACAAAGAAATCACTGAAGATGATGATCGCCGCGCTCAAGATGAGGTGCAAAAAATTACCGACAAATTTGTTGCCGACGTGGACGCCGCACTGGCGGTAAAAGAAAAGGACTTAATGGAGATCTAATCCATTCTGATGATTGGTATTTCATTTTGACCCGCGTTCAATCTGCCGCTATCCCGAAACATATTGCAATTATTATGGATGGCAATAACCGCTGGGCGCGAAAGCGCGGGCTGCCCGGCACTGCCGGCCACAAAGAAGGTATAGAACGCTTGCGGGATGTACTGGCCGGGTGCAAACAACAGCGGGTGGAGGTGCTGACGGTTTTCGCCTTTAGCAGTGAAAACTGGCAGCGACCGCCCAAAGAGGTCAGCGCCTTGATGTCGCTGTTTAATCACTACCTCGCAAGCGAAGCCAAAAAGTTAAAAAAAGAGAAGGTTCGCCTGCGAGTGATCGGCAATCGCGCGCGTTTTGACAGGGGGCTGATCAAGGCCATCGAAAAAGCGGAGCAGTTGACCAAAGACGGCGACAGCACCCTGGTGATTGCAGCCGACTACGGCGGCCGCTGGGACATCGCCAATGCTGCCCGAACCCTGGCCCAGCAGGTCTTGGCGGGCGACTTACAGGTGGCTGATATTCAGGAGGATGCCATCGATCAGTATCTGTCTGCGAGCGATCTGCCGCCCTTGGATTTACTGATTCGCACCGGCGGCGAATACCGCATCAGTAATTTTTTATTGTGGCAGGCCGCCTATGCAGAGCTGTACTTTAGCCCCTTGCTGTGGCCTGATTTTGACCGTTTTGCCTTGAGTGAAGCCATTGCCAGTTTTGCTGATCGCGAACGTCGTTTTGGCTTAAATGGGGAGCAGCAGACACTGCTTGACCCGGGAGCGGCAAATGCTTAAAAAACGCGTGGCCACGGGTTTGCTAATGGGGCTGTTATTTTTAGCCTGCCTGTTTTTACTGCCCTGGCCTGGCTTTGTGACCTTTATGTCGCTGGTGCTACTGCTTGGGGCTTGGGAGTGGGCCAATCTGGCGGGTCTTGAACAAAACTGGCAGCGGGTGGTTTACTGTGCCTCAGTTATCGCTCTGGTGCTGTTGGTGCTCAGTGTATCGCTGTCGTTAGAGACCGCGCGCCTGGATGAGGTCGGCACCCGTAGCGTACTGCTGCTGGGGGGGCTGTGGTGGGCGGTATCGCTGCTGTGGGTGCAGGGCTATCCCTCCAGTGCGGTGCTCTGGGGCAATCGCTGGGTGCGCTGTGCAATGGGCTGGTTAGCCCTGGTTCCCGCCTGGCTGGCGCTGGTTTACCTGCACCAGTATCAATACGGTTCCTGGTTAATTTTACTGATGGTGGTAACGGTTTTTGTTGCGGATACCGGCGCTTACTTTTTTGGTCGCGCCTTCGGCAAGCGCAAACTGGCCGCCACCGTTAGCCCCGGAAAATCCTGGGAAGGTTTTTGGGGGGGCGTGCTCTGTTGTTTGCTGCTATCGGTGGTTGTTGCCGCCATTGTTAAATTTGAGCACTGGCCGGCAATTGTCACCACCGTTGTGTTGACCGGTTTAGCGTCGGTGTTGGGTGATCTTGTGGAAAGCATGGTAAAGCGCCACCGCGGCATTAAAGACAGCGGCCAACTATTGCCCGGCCACGGGGGTATTATGGATCGTCTCGACAGTATTACTGCCGCGGCCCCGGTGTTTGTGCTGGGGCTTATGCTCAGTGGCTGGAGTGCTTTAAATGTCTAGCCCGGAAATGTCTAGCTCGGAAATGTCTAGCCCGGCCTCGGCTCCACAAAAGATTACGGTTTTAGGCTCCACCGGCTCAGTGGGCCGCAGTACTCTGGATGTGATTCGCCGCCACCCACAACGCTATCGCGTGTTTGCCCTGGCGGCACATACCAGTGTCGACGCCCTGCTGGAACAATGCCGGGTGCATCACCCCACTTATGCGGTGCTGCACAATCCTGCGGCGGCGGCTAAACTAGAGCGGGCCGTCAAGCAGCAGCAGTTGCCGGTTGACGTGCTCTGCGGTGAGCAGGCGCTGATCGATATTTGCCGCTCGTCATCGGTGGATACGATTATGGCGGCCATTGTCGGCGCAGCGGGCTTGCCCCCCACCTTTGCCGCGGCCAGGGCCGGCAAAAAAATACTGCTGGCCAACAAAGAAGCCCTGGTTATGGCGGGCTCTGTTTTTATGGATGCCGTCAAGCAAAGCGGGGCCACCTTGCTGCCCATCGATAGTGAGCACAACGCTATTTTTCAGTGCCTGCCGATGGCCTATGGCGAGCACTGTGGCGCCGCCGGCCAGGGCCAGGACCTCAATCAATTGGGCCTTAGAAAAATTCTGTTAACCGGCTCGGGCGGGCCCTTTAGAACCTGGTCAAAAGAGGCGATTGCCAAGGCAACACCCGAACAGGCCTGCCAGCATCCCAAGTGGTCCATGGGCAGAAAAATATCCGTGGATTCAGCCACCCTGGTCAATAAAGGTTTGGAGTTTATCGAAGCCCGCTGGTTGTTCAATGTGTCGCCAGATCAAATAGAGGTGGTGATACATCCCCAAAGCATTGTGCATTCCATGGTGGAATATATTGATGGCTCAGTGATTGCCCAACTCGGCCAGCCGGATATGCGCATTCCCATTGCCCATGCACTGTCCTGGCCTTTGCGGCAAGCCTCTGGCGTGGGGGCTTTTGACCTTATTCGCCAGGGGGATTTGCAGTTCCAGGCCCCGGATGATGAAAAATTTCCGGCACTGTCACTGGCAATGCAGGTGGCACAGGAGGGAACCGGGGCGGCCATTGTGTTTAGTGCCATCAATGAAGTGGCGGTGGATGCCTTTCTCAACAAGCGCATTGGCTTTACACACATTGCCCAGTTATTGGCGCGAGGTATGGCGGCGGCTGACTGGACGGAACCACAGAGCATTGACGATGTCCTACACACAGATTTTTATGCCCGGCAGTTGGCCAGGCAATTGTTGGAGCAAAAAATAAGTGCATAACGCGTCTCGAAAACAGGGTTTGGCCCCAAGCTTATCCCATAGCCTACGATTTTAGTGAATGTCTACTGTCCTTTGGTTTTTACTCGCTCTCGGTATTTTGGTGACCTTTCATGAATACGGTCATTTTTATGTTGCCCGTCGTTGCGGGGTAAAAGTGCTGCGCTTTTCCGTCGGTTTTGGCAAGCCACTGTATACCTGGTGCGACCGCTACGGCACCGAGTTTGTGATTGCGGCCATTCCTCTTGGC
This sequence comes from Pseudomonadota bacterium, assembly GCA_039815165.1. GTDB lineage: Bacteria > Pseudomonadota > Gammaproteobacteria > Pseudomonadales > Cellvibrionaceae > CANLBN01. The sequence goes on along the minus strand of JBCBZU010000003.1, from coordinate 11,190 downwards.
GGCTATGTCAAAATGTTGGATGAGCGCGAAGGCGAGGTGGCCGCCGAAGAGCTGCCCCAGGCCTTCACACAAAAAACCGTGTGGCAGCGCATGGCCATTGTCACCGCGGGTCCGGTGGCTAATTTTATACTGGCCGTTGTGCTCTATTTTGCCCTGGCGCTGTTAGGCACCCAGGGTGTTGCCCCGGTCATTGGCAGTGTTCAGCCCAATAGCGCCGCCGATCGGGCGCAGCTGCAGCCCGGTGAAGAAATTATCAGCATTGATGGCAAACAAACCCCTCTCTGGTCCCATGTGTTCGAGGCCTTAAGCCGCCGCATAGGCGATACCGGGACCATTGCCGTTGAGCTTAGGCCGTTTGCAGGTGATCAAGCGGGCCTGGCCTTAAGTTCGACCCGCTCGACCAAGTTGATCAGTATTGACCAATGGCTGGGCGATAATGATCGCCCCGACTTGCTGGCAGAGCTGGGTATTGAAGCCGTTCAACCCGAAACCGACTGGGTGGTCAGCCAGGTTAGCCCCGGTGGCGCAGCCGACCGGGCGGGATTTAAAATAGGTGATCGAATGCTCTCCTATGATCAGCAGGGCTTAACCCAATGGGCGGCATGGGTGCAGCATGTGCGCGACAATGCCGGCAAAACCCTTGAGGTGCTTGTCGACCGCGATGGTCAGTTGCTGGAGCTTGTGCTGGTGCCTGAGGCGGTCGAAGAACAGGGCGTCGCCGTCGGCAAAATTGGTTTGGGGACCAACGTGAGCTGGCCCGACACCATGCGTCGGCAAGTGGACTACTCCCTGGGTGAATCCATTGTCTATGGCTTTGGCAAAACCGGGGATCAAGCCTTGGTTATTCTGTCCTTTTTAAAGAAGCTGATTACCCTTGACGTTTCGGTTAAAAATATGGGCGGTACCTTTACCATTGCGGAAGTGGCCGGCAGTACAGCCGCGGCAGGTTTAACCTATTATTTGTCATTTCTCGCTTTTTTTAGCGTGAGTTTGGGGGTGTTCAACTTACTGCCCATTCCTGTGCTTGACGGGGGGCACTTATTGTTTTATCTCATCGAGGCCATTAAAGGCAAACCATTACCAGAAAAGGTGCAACTAGTCGGATACCAAATAGGCTTATTGCTTGTGGTCAGTGTGATGGTGATCGCCCATTATAATGATTTGGTTCGTTTGTTTTCGTAAATACTTTTTCTGTAAACCCAATACTTTAGAGAGACCTTTGCACGGAAGATGATTTTGCTTGTAGGCAAGGCAAAAATGCACGGAAAGAGGTAATAAATGACCGATTGAGTACATTTTTAACGCCGCATAAGAGCAAAATGGCTTTCGTGCAAAGGTCTCTTAGAGATATTTTTTAATCAATTTTCCAAACACACGGATTAGACAATTTAACCTGCCTGTATTTTTAAATAATTATTATTACTACTTTATGAAGTCCTTGTTAATTTCACTTTGCATTCTTTTACTCAGCCCCGCTTCTTTGTTGGCAGCGGTTTATACCATTGACGATATACGCATAGAAGGGCTTCAACGAGTGTCGCCAAGCATTGTGTTTTCAGCGATTAATATCACCGCTAATTCTGAAATTACAGATACACAACTGCAAACCGCCATTAAAGATCTATTTGCCACCGGCTTTTTTGACAACGTCACCGTGGGGCGTGATCAGGGCGTATTGATCATTACCGTGGATGAGCGCCCTGTGGTTGGCGGCATTGCTATCGAAGGCAATAAAGTTATTGAAGAAGAGCCACTGCTGGAGGGCTTAAAGTCCATTGGGCTGGCAGAGGGTGAAGTGTTTAAACCCTCGGCCCTGGAATCCATATCCAAACAGCTCAGTGCCCAGTACAGCGCTCTCGGCCGTTATTCCGCCGAGATCGAAACCATAACCAAACCCATTGACGGCAATCAAATACTGGTGGGGATTCGCATTAATGAGGGCAATGTTGCCAAGATTAAACACATTAATATCGTCGGTAATACCCAGTTTGATGAAGACGAGCTAAGAGACCTGTTTAGCTTAAATACCACCGGCATGTGGTCTTGGTTATCGGGTAACGATAAATACGCTCGCGAAAGATTAGCCGGTGATATTGAGCGACTTAAATCCTACTACCTGGACCGCGGCTACTTAAGGCTTGAGGTGACCTCAACGCAAGTGTCCCTAAGCCCCGATAAAGAAACGGTTTTTATCACAGTCAATATTGATGAAGGCCAACAATACACTGTGGACAACATCAATATTGCCGGCGATCCCATTTTGCCTGAAGAGGAATTGTTTGACTTGATTGAGCTGCAACAGGGGGATGTATTCTCACAACTGTCGGTGACCAATACCGAACAAGCCATTCAGCGCAGCCTCAGTAATGAAGGTTACAGTGCTGCCCAGGTCAGTGGTGTACCGGAGTTTGGCGATAACCAGAAAACAGTATCGCTAACCTTTTATATCAAACCCGGTTCCATCAGCTATGTGCGACGGATTCGCTTTACCGGCAACACCAATACCGCCGACCACGTGCTTCGCCGCGAAATGCGCCAGTTAGAAGGCGCGCCGGTTTCCGCAGAAAAGCTCGAACAATCCCGCGTGCGCTTACAGCGCCTGGGCTTGTTTGGCGAGGTGAGCTTAAATACCCGAGAGGTGCCCGGCACCAATGATCAAGTGGATATTGAATTTACAGTGACCGAGCAACCCACCGCCAGTGTCGACTTGAGCCTGGGCTATTCTGGTGATGGCGGCGTGTCCATCGGCGCGGGTTTACAGCACAATAACTGGTTGGGCAGCGGTAATACCTTTGGGGTGAATGTTGACCGCAGTGAGTCAGAAACCAATTACTCACTGAATTTTAACAACCCTTACTATACGCCAGACGGCGTTAGCCGCGGCATTCGCTTCTTTTACAGAGAGCGGGATTTTGATGATATCAGTGTCGCCAACTTTGCCACTGACACCTACGGCGTCACGGTAAATTTTGGCTATCCCATTTCAGAAACAGGCCGCTTATCATTGGGTTTGGGCTATGAGAATGTATCGGTTGAGCCCGGCACAACCACCGCGCAGGAAATTCAGGGAACGCCAACCCTAAGGGGCGGCAGAGTAGAGGATTTTTATATCCAGGGCGATGATGTTACCGACATTATCAATGCCTTGACCGAAGACGGCACCAGAGATGCCGACACCAATAACAACAACTTGTTTGATGAGGATGACAGCTTGAGCGGGATTAATCGCGATACCCTCGAGCTGGGTGTGACCAGCCTTAACGATACCAGTGTGTTTACCCCAGTCGACGACGCTGTTCTCGACGATCGGCCAGAAGGCTTTTTGGATAAATATGGCGATACCTTTGATACCTTTAAACTGGATTTTGGGTGGTCAAATTCAACGCTAAACCGAGGCATTTTTCCCACCTCGGGGCTGTCACAGCGTCTGAACCTTGAGGTGGCTGTCCCTGGTAGTGATGTTGAATTCTATAAGCTCACCTATCGCGGCAATCTGTATTTACCAATTGCCTCATCATCAGCATTGCGCGTTCGCACTCGCGTTGGCTTTGGTGAATCTTACGGCGACACCGATGTTTTGCCCTTTTTCGAGAACTTTTTCTCTGGCGGTATCACCTCGGTTAGAGGTTTTGAGCCAAGTTCTCTGGGGCCCAAGGCGACTCCGTCCAATGCCTTCGTGGCGGTGCCGGTTGATCTCGACCTGTCAGGTGACAGCGATATTGAATATGTGTATGTATTAGACCAAGATACCGGGCAACTGGCCTCAGTTGCCGATGACGATGTCGACACCTTTGGCGGCAATCTGCTGTTTGAATTGAGCATGGAATTGATGTTTCCGATGCCGTTTATCAAAAGCAGTGATAAGGTGCGCACCTCACTGTTTGTCGACTCAGGTAATGTTTTTTCAACAGACTGTGGGGAACTGCAACAGAACTGTGGTAATCTCGACCTCGGTAAACTCAGTGTGGCTGCTGGTCTGGGTATTCAGTGGTTGTCACCCATTGGTCCGCTGGGCTTTAGTTTTGCAACACCGCTTGTAGAGCAGCCTTTTGATGAGCCCGAAACTTTCCAGTTTACTTTGGGGCGTACTTTCTAACCTGTGAGGAAAACATGTTGATAAAGCTACAGAAAATAGTATTGCTATCGCTGTTGATATTGCTTGTGCCTGCGGCCTATGCTGAAAAAGTGGCGGTTGTAAACCTTGATAAAGCGGCAATAGATTCAGACTATGCGCAACAACAAATTAAACAACTGGTCGACGGTGAAGACTATAAAAAAAATGTCGAACGCTATCAAAGCCTGCGCGCAGAGGTACAGGCGCTGCAACAAGAGGGTAGGGCCAATGAACTGACCTGGTCCGAAGCGCAAAAACAAGCACAGCTTGGTAAAATCCGTGAGCGTGTAGAGGCTCTTAAAAAGCTCGGTGCGGAGCTCGACAGCGCCAAAGCGGATCTCAACCGCCGTTTGTTAAAAGATCTAACGCCACAGCTTAAACAAGCGGTTGAACAACTGGTCCAAGAGAAAAAACTCGACTTACTGCTCAATGCTCAGGCGGCCTATTATAAAGCGCCAGGCACCGATATTACGGAAGAACTTACCCAGCGCCTTAATACCTTAAAAACCACAGACTAAATGACAATGGCGGGGCCGCCCTTTAGTCTGGGTCAATTGTCTGAGCTTATTCAGGCAGAACTACAAGGCGATCCGAGTTATCTGATCAGTGGCTTGGCCACGCTAAAATCTGCCGATGCAACCACATTAGCGTTCTATCACAATCAGCGCTATCAATCAGATCTTGCTGGCACAGGGGCGGGCTGCGTTTTGTTATCCGCCAAACATCAAGACGCTTTTTCCGGGCAGCGTTTAATTATCGATGACCCGTATTTGGCCTATGCCAAGTTAACGGCATTGTTTGCCGATAAAGGTGTCGATAAAAGTGTCGATAAACATGCGGATAAAAATAGGCCCAGCAGTATTCACCCCTCTGCTGTATTGGCAGAATCTGTAAGCCTGGGTGAACAGGTGTTTATCGGCCCCCATACGGTTATCGGTAATCATGTGACCATTGGTGACGGCGTCCGCATTGAAGCCAATGTCTGTATCGGTGACCATGTTGATATTGGCAGCGCTACCTTGATTCATGCCAATGCCACTTTTTATTCTCATGTTAAAGTAGGCGAACAGTGTATTTTTCATAGTGGAAGTGTGATTGGGGCTGATGGTTTTGGTTTTGCGCCCAGTGATGGCGCGTGGCAAAAAATTCACCAGCTGGGTGGAGTGCGCATTGGCAAGCAGGTTGAAATTGGCGCAAATACCACTGTAGATCGCGGCGCTTTGGACGATACGGTGATCGACAATGGAGTCAAAATCGATAATCAGGTGCAAATTGCCCACAATGTAAATATTGGTGATGATACCGCCATTGCGGCGGCGGTGGCCATTGCCGGTAGCACAACGATCGGTAAGCGGTGTACTATAGCCGGCGCTTGCGGCATAGTCGGGCACATTCACATTGTCGATGATGTACACATCACCGCCATGAGCATTGTGACAAAATCGATTAAGCGGCCAGGCTCTTATTCTTCTGGTGTGCCCATGAATACGACGCAACAGTGGCGCAAAAATGCCGCTCGCTTTAATCAGCTCGATAGCCTGGCAAGGCAGTTGCAAGGTATTAAAAAAGTTATTAAAAAAGAGATTAAAAATAAGGTTTTCTGAACCTGAATTTTTCAATTAGACGCACGTAAATAATGATTTTTCGATTCGATTTAAAGGCTTGCAACAATAAACCCATTCACCCACTCGGTGAATCCCCCAAGCACCGTAGCCCACGCATTTGCCACTGGCTGAACCTGACTGGACACCTGGCCATGGCTCGGTTACTGTTCATGCCGAGCCAGCAACCCTTGCGTGCTCTACCGTGTCTCCAACTGAGGAATCCAGGTTAAACAATGATGGATGTAACAGAAATTAAAAAATGGCTGCCCCACCGCTATCCCTTTCTACTCGTTGACCGAGTAGTCGAGCTGCGGGAGGGTGACTATATAAAAGCGTATAAATGCATTACCACTAATGAGGAAGTCTTTAATGGACACTTTCCCCAGGCGCCTATTTTTCCCGGCGTTATGATTGTAGAAGCCATGGCCCAGGCCTCGGGTATTCTCGGTTTTAAAACCATTGGTAAAACCCCCCAGGACGGTTCCGTTTATTTATTTGCAGGCGCGGATAAAGTCAGATTTCGACGGCAAGTGATTCCCGGTGACCGCCTTGATTTAGAGGCGACCGTGGTTTCCGAAAAGCGCGGTATCTGGAAGTTTGATTGCCAGGCCTCGGTAGAGGGCCAGTTGGCAGCCGCAACCACCATTATGTGCGCAGACCGTAAACTCTAAGCACGCCGGCAATGCCTATTCACCCCACTGCAATTGTTGACCAACAAGCCACCATTGCCGACGATGTAAGCGTCGGGCCCTACAGTATTATTGGCCCGGATGTCACTATTGGTAAGGGCTGTACTATCGAGTCCCACGTCGTTCTCAAAGGCCCGACTGTTGTCGGTGAAGACAATCATATTTATCAATTTTCCAGCATTGGAGAATCGACACCCGACCTAAAATACAAGGGTGAACCAACCCGCTTGGTGATGGGTGACCGCAATACTATTCGCGAGGGTGTTACCATTCATCGCGGCACCATTCAGGATCGAAACGAAACCACCATCGGCAGTGATAACTTGCTGATGGCCTATGCCCATGTAGGCCATGACAGCGTTATTGGCAACCACTGTATTCTGGTCAACAATGCCGCCTTGGCGGGCCATGTGCATATCGGTGACTGGGCTATTTTGGGCGGATTTACCCTGGTCCACCAGTATTGCCATATTGGTGCCCACTGCTTTACCGGCATGGGCAGTGCCATCGGTAAAGATGTGCCCGCCTATGTGATGGTGGCGGGGGCACCTGCCGAGGCCAAAGCCATCAATGTCGAGGGTCTTTCCCGCCGCGGTTTTTCCAAAGCAAGCATTCAAGTGCTGCAAAAGGCCTTTAAAACCATTTATCGCAAGCACCTCACTATTAACGAAGCTCTGGAATGTCTGCGAGACTTACGGGCAGAGTGTGAGCAGGTTCAGTTGTTGATTGATTCGCTGGAATCATCCAGCCGTGGCATTGTTCGTTAAACATTGCCCGTTAAATATTGCCCGTTAAATTGAGTCTGTTAAATTGAGCCCGTTAAATTAAACACCAAAGTTGGAACGCGTATAAAAATGAAAATAGGCATTGTTTGTGGCGAAGCTTCGGGTGATTTGCTGGCGGCGGGGCTTATTAAGGCCTTAAAACACGACTATCCCCATGCGGATTTTGTCGGCATTGGCGGAGAGCGAATGATGGCTGAGGGCTTTGAGTCGCTCTTCCCGCTGGAGCGGCTGTCTGTTATGGGTTTACTTGAACCCCTAAAGCGCCTGCCAGAACTGTTATCCATTCGCAGCCAGCTCTATAAACACTTCAGAGACCATGAGTTTGATCTGTTTATTGGCGTCGACTCCCCCGATTTTAATCTTGGCCTTGAGCGAAAATTAAAACAACAAGGTATTAAAATCGTTCACTATGTCAGCCCTTCCGTTTGGGCATGGCGGCAGGGGCGAATCAATAAAATCAAGCGCTCTATCGATTTAATGCTGACCTTGTTGCCTTTTGAAAATGCGATTTACCAACGCCACCAGGTGCCAGTGACCTTTGTCGGTCATCCGCTTGCCGACCATTTTCCTGTAGAACCCGATAACGAGGCCGCCAGAGCAGAGCTATCCCGGATTATTGCGGGTATTACTGACAGGCCCGTTGATTATGCAGGGAAAAAAATACTGGCCTGTTTGCCGGGCAGCCGACAAGTCGAAATTAAGCATATTGGCCCTGTTTTTTGGCAGGCACTGGCGCACTATCGAGCCTTGGAGCCGGCACTGGAGATCATTGTTCCCGCCCTTAACCATGCCCGTTACCAGCAATTGCAACAACAACTCAGTGCCTGCCCTGAGCTTCCGGTAACCTTGATTAAGGGGTATTCCCACCAGGTGATGGCCGCCTCTGATGCGGTGTTGCTGGCCTCGGGAACAACGGCTCTAGAGGCAATGTTGCTAAAAAAGCCAATGGTTGTGGCCTATAAAAAAGACCCGGTGTCCTACAAAATTATATCCTCCATGTTGCGGGTTCCCTATGTGTCTTTGCCGAATTTATTGGCGGACAAGCCTTTGGTGCCTGAGCTTATTCAAAGCGATGCCAGGCCACAAGCGATTGTTAAGGCCTTAAGTGAACAGCTAAATAACCCCCAGCGTAAACAGCAGTTGCACCATGAATTTGAGCAGCTCCACCAACAGCTTAAACAAAATGCCAGCCAAACGGCGGCAAAAGCCATTGTGAATTTAATGGGCGCTGAATATGCCTGAACCCTTTGTGAGTGCCTACCAGGGTGTGCTGGTGGCGGGTGTTGATGAAGTCGGCAGGGGCCCCTTGGCAGGCGATGTGGTCACGGCTGCGGTTATTCTTGATCCCCAACGGCCTGTGGAAGGCCTAAATGACTCCAAAAAACTCACCGAAAACAGGCGTGAACAGCTCTTTGCTGTTATTTGTGAACGCTCTTTATCCTGGGCCATAGGGCGGGCCAGCGTCGCTGAAATTGATCAGTTAAATATTTTGCAGGCCAGTTTATTGGCCATGACACGGGCGGTAGCTGCCCTGCCGGTTCAGCCGGAACACGTCCTCGTTGACGGTCCTAAACTGCCCCGCTGGCACTACCCGGCCGAAGCGGTCGTCAAGGGCGATTCGCGGGTTGCGGCCATTGCCGCGGCATCGATCCTGGCGAAGGTGACCCGTGACCGGGAAATGGTCGACCTTGACAAGCAATACCCCGGTTATGGCTTTGCCAAACACAAAGGCTACCCAACAGCAGCGCACCGCGAGGCAATCAAAACCCTCGGGCTTACCCCCATCCACCGGCAATCCTACGCCCCCGTTAAAGCAGTGATGGCCCAGCGCCCGCTGGCTACATAGAGCGCCCGCTGGTTATCTAGAGCGCCCGCTGGCTATATAGAATGAGAAGTCGCATAATACGCATCATTCCAAAAAGCTTGTTTTACAGAAAGGTTTTTCAATGATCAATGAACGTAAAGAACCCACCCTATCCAGTGGTGCCGTCGATGCTGCCGATAAACGACCTGCACAAGGTCAGGTTCGTGCGCCCCGACAGCAAGTGATCGTACAAAAGCAATCATCCGGATTTTTGTGGCTTACCTTTGCCATTGCTCTGCTTGCGGCAACGGCCGCAGGTTTTACCGCCTGGCAATGGTTTACCGCCCAGCAAACCATTGCCCAACAACAGTTCCGCATTAATCAACTGGAGCAGAAGCTGGTGCTGTCAGATGATGAATCCACTCAATCGCTGACGGTGCTATCGGCCAATGTGAAAGCCCTGGACAAAAATGTCAAACAAGCCATGAGCGAAGTGGACAAGTTGTGGGGCACTCGCAATGTTAATAAAAAGGCCATTGCCGATGCGAAAAAGTCTCTGACTGCGGATATAGCCGAGACCCAAAAGTCTTTCGCGGCCTCGCTGCAAACAGTAAACAAACCCATTGCCACTATTCAACAACGCTCTTCTGAACAGGGGCTATTGTTACAATCCTTGAGAGAGCGCATTGCAGAACAAAATAAAACCGTCTCTTCTTTGGCCTCGCAATCGAGTTCCTATGCCTCCAAAAAAGCGCTTCAAGCCATATCCGCTAAGCTCAAAGCTTATGATGAGGCCATTGATTCTTTTGATAAATTCCGCTTAACCATTAATCGCGATCTGCTACAGATTAAACAAAGGACAGGCCTCGCCTCCTCCAACTAGGATAAAGCCTTCTGCACCACTATCGGAAAAGACCAGTCAACACGGTCAGATCCACGGTAACAGTCGACAGTTCACAAAAAAGAGCCTATTTTTATAGTGGTTTAGTCTGAAAAACTCAGTCGCATTGGTCTTAGGGCGGTTTTATTGTCCGTCTGGCAGCAATAGCGTTCACCCAAGGAGTGAACCGATTTCTAATACATACAAGGTAATGGCAAGCAATGACTACCCTTATTAAACAAGATGATCTTATCGCCAGTGTGGCAGACGCACTGCAATTTATCTCCTACTACCACCCGGTGGACTTTATTCAATCGATTCACCAAGCCTACTTGGCTGAAGCCAATCCAGCGGCAAAAGATGCGCTGGCACAAATACTGATTAACTCGCGCATGTGTGCCGAGGGCCACCGACCTATTTGTCAGGACACCGGCATTGTTAGCGTTATTATGAAGATTGGTATGCAGGTGCAGTGGGATGCCGAGATGAGCATCGAAGACATGGTCAATGAAGGTGTGCGCCGTGCCTATATGCACCAGGACAATAAGCTGCGGGCGTCGGTGCTAGCCGACCCCGATGGCGCTCGGCAAAACACCGGGGATAATACCCCGGCAATGATTACCTACAAAATGGTTCCCGGTGATACCGTTAGCTGTCATGTGATGGCCAAAGGCGGCGGTAGTGAGGCAAAAACCAAGTTTGCCATGCTCAATCCCTCTGACTCTGTGGTCGACTGGATACTTAAAATGGTGCCGACCATGGGCGCGGGTTGGTGTCCACCGGGGATTTTGGGTGTGGGTATTGGCGGCACGGCTGACAAGGCCCTGGCCATGGCCAAAGAGGCCTTGCTGGACCCCATCGATATTCACCATTTACAGGCAAAAGGCCCCGCTAATCGCGCAGAAGAATTGCGCCTGGAGCTGTACGAAAAAGTCAATAAGCTCGGCATTGGTGCCCAGGGTTTGGGTGGCTTAACAACGGTTTTGGATGTCAAAGTCAAAGACTGCCCTACCCATGCGGCCAATAAGCCGGTGGCTGTTTTGCCTAACTGTGCGGCCACCCGCTTGTGCAAATTTACCCTGGATGGCTCGGGCCCATCAATGCAAACGCCTCCCAGTCTGGATGACTGGCCGAGTATCTCCTGGCAAGTGGGCGAGGGCACTCGCCGGGTAAACCTGGACACTATTCAGGCCGAACAGGTACTGGAGTGGAAGCCGGGTGAAACAGTGCTTTTATCGGGCAAATTATTAACCGGCCGGGATGCCGCCCACAAGCGTATGATCGATATGTTAAATAAAGGCGAGCAACTGCCCG
>JBCBZU010000405.1:0-2695 GCA_039815165.1 Pseudomonadota bacterium | reverse complement strand
GGCGACGGTGCCGCCGACATCGGGTCTGGTGGCCTTGATGTTTGGCACCCGTTATATGTCGTTACTCTATGGCATTGTGTTTTTAAGTCACCAAATCGGTAGCTTTATGGGGGTTTGGCTGGGTGGCTGGCTTTATGACCGTTACGGTAGTTATGATGTCGTCTGGTGGTTGAGCACGGGTTTGGCTATTTTTGCTGCATTGGCGCATTTACCCATTAAAGAAAAGACGGTATCGCGTTTACAAACGGCAGGTGCGTAAACCCTATGGAATCCACCTGTTTTAATAATATGGGCGTATGCCTTTGGCACAATGCTCCTAACAGGTTTAATCTGGATGCATCAGTTGGATATACTCTTGCGCGTCCAACAGAGAAAACAAATTTCAAAAAGAGTAGCATGTGAATAAGTTGTGGTGGGAAAAAAACCCAAATTGGCAAACCAATACCATTCCAACCAGCGGGGATAAACGCAGTAAAAACAGCTGGCTGATGGCCGCTATTCTGTGTGGTTTTAGTGTCTTTGTGATTTATAGCAATCAACAAGGTTTGCTCAATATTGACAATGCCGAACAGTATATGGACATCAAACAGCTCATACTGGTTGCGCTAAGCCTTTTCTTTTTAGCAAAGGCGGTGCTTGATACCCTCAAGCTTAAACGTTTTGGAAAAGCTGATTTTATTATGCATCCCTTTCCTACATTTTTAGGAAAAAAATTTTCAGGCAGTGTGCAATTGAATGATAAAGTCGACGCCAATATGATGCAGGCGGAGCTGCTGTTAATGCAGCGCCGACGCATTGCCATGGGTGAAAAAAACGCGTATCGACAGTATCTTGCATGGAAAATGCCGCTACAGCTCAGTGTAGAGCATCTTTTAAACGGTTCGCGCATTTTGGTCGATGGTAAAATCCCCCACGATAAACCGCCTTCGCAAGAGGCTGTCGGTGAGTCTCACTATTGGCAGCTCTATATATACAGTCAGGATAAATCCTATAAATCGCGCTGGGATGTGCCTGTTTTAGGTGCTGACGATCACCGTTAACCTCAATATACATCTAAGTTTCTATTGTTATGTCAGACTTAATTGCTCCTGAAGCCGACGAAGTTATTTCCTTAAAAGAATATGCCGAGAAAGCCTATCTGGATTATTCCATGTACGTTATTCTCGACCGCGCGCTGCCTCATATTGGCGACGGTCTAAAGCCAGTGCAGCGCCGGATTGTGTACGCCATGAGTGAACTGGGTCTAAAGGCCAGCGCCAAGTTTAAAAAGTCTGCGCGTACGGTGGGCGATGTTATTGGTAAGTTTCATCCTCACGGTGATTCTGCCGCCTATGAAGCCATGGTATTAATGGCCCAGCCTTTTTCCTATCGCTATACCTTGATTGACGGTCAGGGCAACTGGGGTTCACCAGATGACCCTAAATCGTTTGCGGCCATGCGCTATACAGAATCGCGCCTGACGGCTTACAGTGATGTGCTCTTGGGTGAGCTGGGGCAGGGAACGGTCGACTGGCTACCTAATTTTGACGGCACCATGGAAGAACCCTCGGTACTGCCATCGCAAGTCCCCAATATTTTACTCAACGGTACTACCGGCATTGCCGTGGGTATGGCCACCGATATCCCGCCCCATAATGTAAAGGAAGTGATAAGCGCTACGGTCCACTTATTAAAAAATCCCAAGGCCACAACCGCACAGTTATGTGAATTTGTGCTGGCGCCGGATATGCCAACCAGCGCTGAAATTATTAGCCCTAAAAAAGATATCCTCAATCTCTACGAAACCGGTCGCGGCAGCTTGCGCATGCGCGCTGTTTGGTCGAAGGAAGACAGTGATATCGTGGTGACTGCGCTGCCTCATCAAGTCAGTGGCGCTAAAATAATGGAACAAATTGCCGCGCAGATGCAGGCAAAAAAATTACCCATGGTCGCTGATTTGCGCGATGAGTCCGATCACGAAAACCCCACTCGCCTGGTTATTATCCCGCGCTCCAATCGCATTGATAGCGATCAATTAATGAATCACCTGTTTGCCACGACAGATTTAGAGCGCAGCTATCGGGTCAACCTCAACATGGTTGGTATCGACGGCTTGCCCGCAGTGAAACCGCTGCATAAAATTTTGGGTGAATGGCTACAGTTTAGAATGGTCACCGTTCGTCGTCGCCTGCAACATCGGCTGGAAAAGGTGCTCAAGCGATTGCATATTTTGGAAGGCTATTTAATCGCTTTTTTAAATATTGACGAAGTGATTGACATTATCCGCACACACGATAAACCCAAACAAGTATTGATAGAGCGTTTTCACATTACCGATAGTCAAGCAGAAGCAATTCTTGACTTAAAACTACGTCAAATCGCTAAACTGGAAGAGATAAAAATTCGTGCTGAGCAGGATGAGTTAGCCACTGAACGAGACAGCCTTGAGTCAATATTGGCATCGGCGACCAAGCTTAAAAATCTCGTCAAAAAAGAACTATTGGCAGTTGCTGAAAAGTATGGTGACCCGCGCCGCTCGCCTATTGTTGAACGTGGAGAAGCGCAAGCGCTGAGCGAAGCAGACTTGCTCAGCAGTGATCCGATCACCGTGATTATGTCAGCAAAGGGCTGGATACGCGCCGCTAAAGGCCACGATGTTGATCCTACGGCATTAAATTATAAATCGGGCGATAGCTATCTTTTCTCCGCACAGGGC
>JBCBZU010000083.1:0-7423 GCA_039815165.1 Pseudomonadota bacterium | reverse complement strand
GTTCCCCTTCGGTCATGGAATCGTAGGAAGGGGGCACGTACGGCGGCGCCCCCGCGGCCCTCCCACCGCGTCGTTGGGCGGTAATAGTGAGTCACACGAGGGTCAAACTCGAGATTAAGGCAGTACTAAGCCTCTAGATAGGATTCAACAAGTATGTTTTTCGCGCAACCGCTTTTTGTCGAAGGAAAGAGAAAGATATTTTTAACCATCGAGCGCTTGAGTTTTCTCGCTGGTGCTGGCGTGGAAAGTAGAACCATTGAACAGACACTACCGGCCATACCATATTTTTACAAACTTATGAGTTCATTTTTTATAAGCTTATGCTTTTAATGACAACGACATTTAAACAGCAACATTCGCCAGATTACCATAGGTTTCAAGCCAGTGCTTTCGGTCAGACGCTCTTTTTTTTGCGAGTAACATATCGAAGGTTTGGTGGGTGTTGTCATCGGATTCGAGGCTTAGCTGAACCAGGCGGCGGGTATCGGGATCCATGGTGGTTTCCCGCAACTGTAACGGGTTCATCTCACCCAGGCCCTTAAAGCGCTGCACGTTGACCTTACCTTTTTTCTTTTCTGCGGCAATGCGGTCGAGTATGCCTTGTTTTTCACTGTCATCGAGTGCGTAGTAAACGTCGTTGCCAATGTCAATTCGGTAAAGTGGTGGCATTGCTACAAATACATGGCCATTTCTTACCAAGGCGGGAAAGTGGCGTAAAAACAGCGCACATAAGAGCGTCGCAATGTGCAAGCCGTCAGAATCTGCATCCGCTAAAATACAGACTTTGTGGTAGCGCAGTTTTTCAAGATTGTCGATACCGGGATCTATACCCAAGGCAACCGAAATATCGTGGACCTCCTGGCTACCCAGAATTTCTGCGCTATCCACCTCCCAGGTGTTTAAAATTTTACCGCGCAGCGGCATAATGGCTTGAAACTCTCTATCGCGAGCTTGTTTTGCCGATCCACCTGCTGAATCACCTTCCACTAAAAATAATTCACCTCGCTCCGGTTCTGCACTGGAGCAGTCGGCCAGTTTGCCGGGTAGGGCCGGGCCTTGAGTGACTTTTTTGCGGGCGACTTTTTTGCTGCTCTTAATCCGTTTTTGTGCATTGCCGATACAGAAATCAGCGAGGGCATCCCCATCACCGGTATGCTGATTTAGCCACAGGCTAAAAGCGTCTTTAACCACACCGGAAACAAAGGCAGCCGCCTCACGTGATGATAAGCGCTCTTTTGTTTGACCCGAAAATTGTGGGTCCGCTAATTTTGAGCTGAGAACAAAACAGCAGTTTGCCCAAATATCATCAGGGGCTAATTTAATGCCGCGGGGCAAAAGATTACGAAACTCACAATATTCGCGCATGGCATCTAACAGGCCCGTGCGCAAACCATTGACGTGGGTGCCCCCTTGAGCCGTCGGGATTAAGTTGACATAACTTTCTTGAGTGACTTCGCCGCCCTCGGGCAACCATTGAACTGCCCAGTCAGCGGCTTCAGCCTCTGCGGCAAAGGAGCCGGTAAACGGGTCTTGTGGGAGTGTCTGCCATCCGTGGGTGGCTTCTTTTAAGTAGTCATTTAAACCATCTTGATAATGCCACTCTACGGTTTCTTGGTCTTGTTCGTTTTTAAAAACGACCTTAAGGCCGGGGCAAAGTACTGCTTTGGCGCGCAGCACGTGACGCAGTCGAGAAACGGAAAATTTAGCGGAATCAAAGTAGTTAGGGTCTGGTAAAAAATAAACGCTAGTGCCTGTATTGCGCTTGCCACAGGTATCGATTTCTTTTAACTTACGTTTTAACTCGCCGTTTGCAAATATAATTTCATAGACAATGCCATCGCGTTTAATCGTCACCGCTAATTGTTGCGATAAAGCATTGACGACACTGACACCGACACCGTGTAAGCCACCGGAGAATTGATAGTTTTTACCCGAGAATTTACCACCCGCATGGAGGGTCGACAGAATGACTTCGACCCCCGGTTTTTTTTGCTCGGGGTGAATATCCACAGGCATGCCGCGACCATCATCACTGACGGTAATGGCTTGTTCTTTGTGCAGAATCACTTCAATATTCCGCGCGTAGCCCGCCAGGGCTTCATCGACGCTATTGTCGATAACTTCTTGAGCCAGATGATTGGGCCGAGTGGTTTCGGTATACATGCCCGGGCGCTTTTTAACGGGGTCTAAGCCGGTTAAAACTTCAATATCTTCTGCGGAATAGCTACTCATGCACTTTACCATTTTGCTGATTTTTATTTATTAGCGCCCGTCCAGCAAGCAGCAGAATTTGGAGGGGCGAGTTGGCAGCCAACAGTTCACGGCAACCTCTATGTTCACCGTGATTTAACGCTAGGCCGCAGATTGTTTTCTGTACTGATCTTTGGATTCCTCAGTTGAATGCTAGTCAGTAATGATTTTTTTGTAAAATAGAAGCTTACAAAAAAGCTCACAGAAAAGCTTACAAAAGTAAAGCCATTCACCTATACAGTGCTTGCAACTGAGTAATTTAGGATGATCGTTTATAGGCAGGCACTAATGCCTTGGTTCTCATGGCGATTCAAAAAATTCAATGGCCTCTGGGATGTAGCGCCCAAAGCCTTGAAAGCTATGATCGCCACCCTGTTCTACAGTTTGCCGACAACCTTGGTATTTTTCAACTGCCAAACGATAATCCAAGGTCTCGTCTCCGGTTTGTACTAACAGCCAATACCTGGATAAACGCGTGAGCGGGTGAAGATTGTAATTGGCCAGCGCAGACAGGTGCTCATCTGTTAAGCAGTACTTTTCGTCGCTGTGGTAATTGCGTAAGTCTTGGTTGAGGTAGGCGGGCATGAGTCCCAAAACATCAACGCCTGGGTTAATAACAAGGGCTTTGAGGTCATATTTTTCCACCAGCCAGGTACACCAAAATCCACCCATCGAACTGCCGATTGCATACAGAGCTTGATTGTGTGTGTTCGCATTGTCAACAATGGATTCCAGAATATTGGCACACTCCTTCGGGTAGGGCGGTAGCTGGGGACAGATAAAATCAATATCGGGTCGATGCTGCTCTAGCCAATGTTTTACTTGTTGAGCCTTATAAGACATAGGTGAGCTTAAAAAACCGTGGGCATACAGTAAAGCAGGCATAACCTGGATTTAATAACCGATGGAGTTAAAATCGACGCCATAGTCCTTGCGTTCGACACGCTCAACAGCCGTTGTAAAGCTACCATCATCATTGAGCTCAAACCAGCGATAGCCCGGCATAGAGTCCTCGAGGGCAAACTCCTTGTGATTTGGGGCAAACTGTATGCAAGTAGAGGGGCTGGAAAGCAGGCGAATGCCATTGTATAACTCATCAAACTCTTGATGAACGTGGCCCCATAATACGGCTTTAATATTCTGGTAAGGGCTAATTAGCTCCCAAAAAACATGGGCATTTTGCACGATATAGCGGTCCATCCATTGGCTACCAATAGGTACTGGCTGATGATGAAAGCTAATAACGATATGCTTGTCTTGATACCGGATCAAGGCGTCCGATAAAAAGCCTAACTCTAATTGTGAAAAGTTACCGTGGATTTCTCCGGGGACATGGGAATCTAACATAATAATCAGCCAGTCGCCGAGAAGCACAAGGCGGTGCTGGGACCCTGGAATAATATCCTCCATCATCGCGTGGTCGTCATGGTTACCCGGAATCCACACCATGGGCGCTAACAGGTAGTCCGACACCGTGGTATAAAAACGCTGGTAGGCGGAAAGGCTTGGGTTATTCGCAATATCACCGGTTGCCATTAGCAGATCAATATCTGGCTGTTGATGGTCAATCAAGGTCAGCACATCGACTAGACTCTCATCAGGATTCATGGAGAGTAAGGTCTCACCATGGTTAATGCCCAGATGGCTGTCGGTAATTTGGACAATTTTTATCATTGCTTATTGCTTTAAGGGCATTTTGCTGGTTTTGAAACTAACATTAGTCGCACTATCTGTTGAGTAGCACTATCTTGAGCTATGCCTCATTTCCATTAACACTTTTATACCAGTGTTTATTGAGTTAAAACGCCTTCCGGGCTTGTTTGCCTACGCTATATCCCTATAGTTCAGCTTTTGGGTAGAGCTTTATAGCACTCACTCCCCGCGAAAACACTCAGCATAAAACCACAGCGTATATTGATGCCTTCCATAGCGTTTACTGCTGTAGCCGCTGTTGAATGCTGGCTTTGCGGCAATATTTGCGGCAATAAAGGCCAGTGTGCCCTTGGTCTGCAAGCCCTATGGGCAAGGTTTAGACATTTTCTTGATAAAGCCAGCCAATTAAAAAATCACTGATTATCATTAAGGTAGCGGTATTTTTTATATTTGCAAGTCAAATCAATGACTTACAAAAAGTTTTTGTATCCAATTTAAGGTTCGGTTAAACCTATAGCAGGGAAGGATACGTGAGTTGGGCAGAAAAACGGCTATGGTACTTTCAACTTTCAACTTTCAACTTTCAACTTGTCGCTACAGCGACGCCTCTATTTGTTAATCACCGTAATGTTCAATATAAAGGCCTGCTAAATGCTTTGCTCGCCCCATAAATTATGTTGTTTTCACTCACAATAGTGATTGTGATAGTGTTGTTAACTGGCCTTAGTTTATGGTGAGCACATTTTCCATAATGCGGCCTTTTTCCAGACAAAAACTCAACAATTCCCCTAGGAATGTATTTAATTGTGCCTTCTCATCGCGCTGGTACATTTGTGGGTTCGGGTATTCATGGCGAGGCTGGAACCGCCGTTGCCCCTGCCAAGCAATTACCTCTGCCAGTGTGGCATCGTGATAGAGACGCACATCTATAGAGTAATGATTCGTGCTGTTGTGTATTATGTTCGACCTTTTGGACTTGTCCTTAGGGCGTACATAAGAAGATCTGTTTAAAGCTCTCTTATACTGTTTTCTAACCCATGCCATCGGCTTTTGCAACCGAGTGTAGACTATAATGTGAACTGTCGTCGTATATTTGGCTGACTCTTTGAGCTCTATAACAATTGCCATTTCGCCATAGCCTTCTCCAAGCAGATAGCGCCACTGTTGGCGCTCTTCATGTTGGGGCAGTAAGCGCATAAGGCGATGGTAGTTAAATTCGCAGATAGATAGATACTTAGGGAAGTTAACCGTATAGCGCTTTTTTATCCTAGACATTGCGCAAATCATCTCGATAAATGAGTAACCATTGCAGACAGATTAAGGTTGCCGCATTGTTAAATTGGCCTCCATAAAGCTGTTTAAGCACCTCTTCTGCGGGTAAAATGTGCACTTTGATATCTTCAGCCTCTGCTTCTAAACCATGAATACCCCCTACATCACTTAAGTCGCCCAAGGCACAGTATAGGTGTAGCTTTTCCGACGTTCCGCCGGGGCTTGAGAAATACTCACATATAGGAATCAGGGTTTTCGGCTGCATGCCGGCTTCCTCACTCAGTTCACGGATAATCACTTGCTCGGGAGTCTCATTTTTCTCAGTCATGCCGGCAACCACTTCGTATAGCCAAGCCTCGCCGCCGCCAATAAAACTTCCCACTCTAAATTGTTCTACCAGGCCTATGGTATCAGCTTCCGGGTCATACATCAGTGCCGCGACCGCATTGCCACGGACAAACAATTCACGGTCAATGGGCTGGCTCCAGCCGCTGGAAAATAAGCGGTGTCGAAGTTTTATCTTTTCCATGCGAAAGAAGCCTTGGTAGCGGTTTTCCTTGCTCAGTACTTCAACATCTTTAGTGCCGTAACTCGGTTTTGGTATTTCTGTACTTGTCATATGTCTTGGTTGTTCTCCTGGAGACTATTTATCTGGCTATTTAGCTATTTGGCCCTGAAGACGCCATTCTGGCCTGTTTGTTGCGCTATATCCTTCCGGGTAAGGCTTTATAGTAATTCACTGTAGTGAAATAAACAGGGGTTGAAGCAAAAATCTTGGCGCGCCAAGGGACAATTAGCCGATTCCTAAGCCAGCCACTGATTTTTCCGGGTTTAACACATATAATATCGACGATGGCTCCGTAAAAGGCTAGACTGACCGCCATTACGTAGGTTTAATTACACACATTAGGATATTTCGGTTCGTTTATGAAAAATAAACCCTTACTCACGCTGTTTGCCACTGTGTTTTTGCTGGCCAGCAGCTCCATTGTATCTGCAGAGACGCTGCTGCAAATTTACGATTTGGCCAAGCAAAATGATCATGAATATAAGGTCGCGCTCGCCAGTTATCTTGCTAACCGTGAAGCCAAAAATATTGCCAGAGGCGCCTTGCTGCCGCAATTGTCACTGGAGGGAAGCTACATTGATGAAGACACTGATACCGAAAGCCCAAACGAGGGCCTGGCTGTTGATACCGACACTGAAACCACAAGCTACAATGTGCGCCTTGAGCAGGCGATCATCAACTTTAATGCCTTGAATAACTTTCGTAGCGGCAAAAGCACAAGCAATGCTGCCGAAGCACAACTCAAGGCCGATGAACAATCGCTTATTATTCGCTCATCTGAAGCGTATTTCAACGTTCTAAGGGCTATAGACCAGTTGCGCACTTCAAAATCAGTGGAAAAGGCCCTGGCCACTCAGTTAGAGCAAACTCAACAGCGCTATGAAGTAGGGCTTATCTCAATTAATGACGTTTACGAAGTACAAGCTGGTTACGATAGCAGCCTTGCCAACCGCTTGGATGCCGAAGTGAATGTTGGCTTACAGTTAGAAGCTTTAGCGATAATTACCGGACAAAATCACCAGCGCATTGCCCCGCTTAAAGATAATTTTGAAGCGACCTTACCGTCACCAAATGACAAGCAGGCATGGATAGAATCCGCTCAGAAGAATAACTCATCTTTGCAAGTGAGTCGTTTTAACGCAGAGGCCGCACGCTTTGACGCAAAAGCAGCAAAGGCAGATCGACTGCCCACTCTAGCGGGGAGCATAAGTTATGAAAATAGAGATAGAGAGATTGATTCTGGCGAAAACGATACCGACTCTGACATTACAACAGCCCGCATCGATTTGTCTTTTCCACTTTTTCGGGGTGGAACACTAACGGCGAGCCAAAGACAGGCAGAGCAAACCAGTATTTTTCTTCGACAGCAGTTCTTACTTGACCAGCGCAATACTATACAAAATACGCGCTCGCTATTTTTATCGGTAACCACTGATATTGCTCAAATTAAAGCGCGCAAACAGGCAATCATCTCTGGTCAAAGTGCTCTACAAGCCACGCAGGCCGGTTATGAGGCGGGAACGCGGGATATTGTGGATGTGGTTAATGCGCAACGCAATTTATTTGAAGCACAAAGTGAATACTTCACTGCACTATACGACTACATAATCAACATCCTTTTATTAAAGGAAGTAGCGGGGGGGTTAAGTGTAGAAGATTTGCAAGCACTGGAGACATGGC
>JBCBZU010000185.1:0-5123 GCA_039815165.1 Pseudomonadota bacterium | reverse complement strand
TCCATCCCCGTCAGAACCCGTCGAAGCCACCGCGCCACCGGCCCCCTGGGTAGGCCCGACTACGAAGCGATCCCTGGTCACAAGAATGCCCCACCCGGTTGGCAACTGCGGGGATGGCTCATCGTACCTGCTCGAGGAGATGGGCGAGGCCAACGAATCCCTGGAACTCGCAACGCAACCGCCTGCGGTCGTGCTGATGGCGGGCTTGCAGGGTGCGGGTAAAACCACCTCGGTGGCCAAGTTGGCGAAATACCTTCAAGAGCGTGAAGATAAAAAGGTAATGGTGGTCAGTGCAGATGTTTATCGCCCCGCTGCGATCAAACAGTTAGAAACCCTCGCCACTGAGGTGGGCGCCGTATTCTTCCCTTCAAGCACCGATCAAAAGCCCCACAAAATTGCCCAAAACGCCATAGCCGCGGCCAAGAAACAGCACCTCGATGTGGTCTTAGTGGATACCGCCGGCCGCCTCGCCATCGATGAGGAGATGATGGCCGAAATCCAAGGTCTGCAAAAAGCCATTAAGCCCATTGAGACTTTATTCGTCATCGATGCGATGATCGGTCAGGACGCAGTCAATACCGCGAAAGCTTTTAATGATACGCTGCCCCTAACCGGTGTGATTCTCACCAAGGCCGATGGCGATGCCCGTGGCGGCGCGGCTTTATCTGTAAGAGCGACTACAGGTAAGCCGATTAAATTTCTGGGTATGGGTGAAAAAGTGGATGCCCTCGAGCCCTTCCACCCCGATCGCCTTGCTTCCCGTATTTTAGGCATGGGGGATGTGCTCTCATTAATTGAAGAAGTTGAGCGCAAAATTGATAAAGATAAAGCCCAGAAGATGGTCGAAAAAGTCCAAAAGGGCGCCCGCTTCGATCTCAATGACTTAAAAGAACACATCCAACAAATGAATAATGTGGGCGGCATGGCGGGCATGCTGGAAAAAATGCCCGGCATGGGCAATATGAATCAAATGCTTGAGCAAGCCAATATGGGCAATGAGTTTAAAAGAATGGAGTTTATTATTGACTCCATGACACCTGCGGAACGCAAACACCCAGAGATACTTAACGGCTCGCGCAAGCGCCGTATTACCCAGGGTTCCGGTACCCAGGTGCAAGACCTTAATCGCCTGCTTAAACAGTACAAACAAATGGCTAAAGTGATGAAAAAAATGAAGGGTGGCGGCATCAATAAAATGATGCAGGATCTCGGAGGCATGATGGGCGGAGGCGGCGGCCTGCCTCCCGGAGGTGGATTGCCTCCCGGTTTTGGCAAGTAACTCTGGTCACTATGGCAGTTTATTTGGCAAAGCCATATTGCACTACATCATGGTTTTACTCTGTGAAGCTGGGCCCCTGTCCCCTGAGTTGTGCTAATTGTCTGGCAAGAAAAAATCCAAGCGCTGTGCCAGCATTCACTGCGATGACAGTCGATGCGCAAGTGGTTTAAGGCTAATACCGCGTTTGCCACAGCGGTCGCCGTCTATTTGCTGGGGATTATTGGCTATGCAGCGTTTGAGTATCAGCAAGCCCGCCGAGTCAGTTTACAGGCGATTGATGAGCAACTACTGACGACGGTTAGCTTTGCGGAGAATATCTTGCAGCAACAAGTCGGTGAACGTTTATCTGGCGACAGCCCGCTGACCATCGATGAAGATTATTTTTTATCGCTTAAGTTGCAAGAGCTGGCTGAGCGCATGCAGGTGGTTTATGTTTACAGCCTGATTCGCCGAGACGATGCTATTTTTTTTACCAGCTCAAATCCCACCCCTGAAGAGATGGCCACTAATGATCTTGAGTACGTCTTTTTAAGCGCTTATGAGGAGGCGCCCAGCGCCGCCCACCTCGCCTTTAGCTCTGGCGAGATTCAGTACGCTCAATATAAAGATCGCTGGGGGGCGTTTCGCTCCGTCTTCTTTCCTCTTTCTCTTGCCAGTGGTCAGCGCTATGTTATTGGGGTCGACATTAATATTGCCAGGGTGGGCGAGGCGGCACTGGCGAGTTTGCTAAAGGCCATACTCTACGGTTTATCGCTGGCGTTAATTGTATTTCCCATGGTTTGCGTTTACCTCAAAACCATTCGCGCTCACTATCAGCAAAGGCTCGATTCCCTAAAAGTGCACCCGTTGACGGGTTTGCCCAACCAGCGTCAATTACAGCAGCTAATCGGTAATAGTGATAACGAACAGCTACTGGTAGTTGAAATTGAAAACTTCGATCATATTGCCAGTACCTTTGGTGTATGGACAAGCGATGAGATTATTTTAAAACTGGCTTTTCGCTTGCAAGAGCTGGCTGTTTCCGGTATTGAGCACTGTCGCTGGTACCAGTTGGATGAACACCAGTTTGCGCTATTTAGCACCCATTATTTTTCAGAAAAGCAGACGCGTTTAATTGTCTCGTCAGTATTCCGTTGTTTAACCAAAACCCCTATTTATACCGATGACCAGCAGGCGATTCCTCTGGTGGTGCGCATGGGTGCAGTGCGCAATCAAACAGACCCGCTAATGTTGGCAGGTATGGCACTGATACACGCTAAAAAAAATAATCAGTCGCTTACGATTTATCAGCCGCATCTCAATCTGCCTTATTATTTTCGCCGTTATGTGGATACCTTTAACCTGCTCAATGACGCGCTGAATAATGACCGCTTAATCGCTTACTTTCAGCCTGTTTTGGATACTCAAACGGGATCAATCATTAAATATGAGGCCCTGGCACGACTGCTGGATCGAGAGGGCAATATTGTTAGCTGCCCCGATGACTTTATGCCTGTGGCCTATAAATCCCGGCTTTGTCATAAGTTGACTCGACTGATGATTACGCGGGTTATCGATGCCATTAACGGTAGCCGCTATCGCGTGGTTATTAATCTATCGGTAAAAGATTTATTTGATGAACAAACGCGCAAGTACATTATCAAAACCCTTCGCGAGAGCGAGGTCGGCATTCAAATTGAATTCGAGTTGTTAGAGCAGCAAATGATTAGCAATTACCGTTTGGCCGGCGCCTATATTACGCAGTTAAAAAGCTGTGTCAGTCAGATTGGTATGGATGATCTGGGCAAGCTCTACTCCAATTTTGATCGCTTATTTGCGCTGCCACTGGACTTTGTCAAAATTGATGGCAACATTATCAATGCCATTCAGCGGGACAGTGATGCTCGTTCTCTGGTGGAAGGTGTCGTCAGCTTTGCGCGCCAAAAGGGAATTCAGGTCATTGCAGAGCATTGTTCCAGCCAGGAAATCTGCGATATGGTGTCTTTGCTGGATGTGCACTTAATGCAGGGCTTCCATATTGGCCCCCCCGCAAAGCACTTTGTTGATGTTGTGTCTAATCCCAGGCTGAACTGCCCTGAGACATTCACCCAAGGCTAAGCTATACATGGCCTTTGATTTGCCGTAGAATACGCCGCCTTATTCTGGAGTCATTTTAATGGCTCCCTAAAAACCCGAATCCCGGTCTTGCCGTGCGGTAAAGCCTTTATTGGTGCGGGTAAAGCCTTCATTGAATTTAACATTAGGATACAAAGCAGAGATGGTTACTATACGTTTATCTCGTGGTGGTTCCAAAAAACGTCCTTTCTATCATTTAACGGTGACCGACAGTCGCAGAGCCCGTGACGGTCGTTTTATAGAGCGTGTGGGGTTTTTCAATCCAGTGGCGCGCGGCCAGGAAGAGCGTCTGCGCATTGATAATGAGCGCGTTGACTACTGGATATCACAGGGTGCCCAGTTGTCTGACCGTGTCGCCAAGTTAGTGAAAGATAAGGCTAAAGCGGCATAATCGATCTCAGTTGAATGTCCAATCTCATCGATGTTGGGCGATTGACAGGGGCCTATGGCGTGCAGGGCTGGGTTAAGGTTCACTCCGACACCGACCCGTCCGACAATGTGTTCCGCTATCAACCTTGGCAGTTAAAAACTCGCCATGGCGTAAAGCCAGCCGTGCTTATTGATTGGCGGCCCCATGGCAAAGCCTATGTGGCCAAAATAGAGGGAATTGAGACCCGCAATGATGCCCAAGCCCTGTGCCCGGTCAGTATTGCCGTCGAGCGCTCGATTCTGCCAGTGCTGGGCCAGGGTGAATACTACTGGCATCAGTTGCAAGGTTGTCGCATTATCACTGACTATCAAGGCTGCCGCCGCAATTTGGGCAGAGTAAAACACATTATGCCCACAGGCGCCAATGACGTGTTGGTGGTCGTGGGAGATAAGGCGAGTATTGATCAGCGCGAGCGCTTGATCCCCTATCTGCCCGGCCAGAGTATTCGCAGTGTCGATATAGCGCTCGCCGAAATTATTGTGGATTGGGACCCTGAGTTCTGATTCTGAATCCACAGGCGAACATATTAAAGGCGGGCATATTAATTGGACCTATGCCGTAAAGAAACTAGGAAACACTGATGAAGCAAGTCGCCATTGTCACCCTGTTTCCTGAAATGTTTGATGCACTCACCCAGTACGGGGTGACGGCCAGGGCCATTAAACAGGGCTTGCTATCTCTGTATTTTAGCAATCCCAGAGAATTTACCACTGACCGCCATCAAACAGTGGATGACCGCCCCTATGGTGGCGGTCCGGGCATGGTGATGAAAATAGAGCCGCTTAAAGCCGCTATTGATGCTGCCAAGGCCCGGCTCGTGGGTCCTGCCAAGGTGATCTATCTTTCGCCGCAGGGGCAGGTATTCAAGCAAGACACTGCCAAACGCTTCGCTCTGGCAGACAGCTACGAGCGTGTTGTGCTAGTGGCGGGTCGCTATGAGGGTATTGACGAGCGCCTGTTAACGACAGAAGTGGACGAGGAGTGGTCAATCGGCGACTATGTGCTAAGCGGCGGCGAGCTGCCCGCCATGGTGCTGCTGGACGCGATGATCAGACGGCTGCCGGGGGCGCTCGGCCATAAACACTCGGCTGAACAGGACTCATTCAGCGAAGCTTTGTTGGACTGCCCCCACTATACCCGGCCCGAGGTATACAAGGGGCAGAGAGTGCCCAAGGTGCTACTCTCGGGTGACCACCAGGCCATTGCCGAGTGGAGGCAACAACAGGCCCTGGCGCGTACTTTGCAAAGACGGAATCAATGGGCATAATTATTCCTGGCCCGCTCCAGCGCATGCCTTCC